>JBJOKP010000456.1:0-3349 GCA_046046045.1 Pseudomonadota bacterium
CAACAACCCGGTCAACGCGCTCTCCGGCCTGCCGCTGCGGGCCGAGCTGCTGACCGCCCGGCATCGCCGCCGCTTCGCCGACCTCATGGAGGAGGCGCTTGAACTGCTGCAGGCCGCCGGCATCACCCCGGCGCCGATGACCGCGCTGCCCTGGCCGCGCCTGCTCAAGGTGCTGCGCCTGCCCACGCCGCTGTTCCGCCTGGTGGCGGCGCGCATGCTGCGCATCGACGCCCACGCCCGCTCCAGCATGGCCGACGACCTGGCCCTGGGCCGGCCGACCGAGATCGACGCGCTCAGCGGCGAGGTGCTGCGCCTGGCGGTGCGCCTGGGCCGCACGGCGCCGCGCAATGCCGCGGCGATGGCCGAGCTGGCGGCACTGCAGGCCAGGGACGGTGAGCGCCGCAGCAGGTAGATTGCGGGCATCCACACCGGACCCGCCCGCCCCATGCCCACACCGCTCCGCTTTCCCCAGGACTTCGCCATCGCCCGCAAATGGCCGCCGGCCCACCCGGAGCGGCTGCAGCTCTATTCGCTGCCCACGCCCAATGGCGTGAAGGTCTCCATCCTGCTGGAGGAGCTGGGCCTGCCCTACGAGGCCCATCTGGTGCGCTTCGACCAGAACGAGCAGCTCAGCCCCGAATTCCTCTCGCTCAACCCCAACAACAAGATCCCGGCCATCCTCGACCCTGACGGGCCGGGCGGGCAGCCGCTGGCGCTGTTCGAGTCGGGCGCCATCCTGGTCTACCTGGCCGAGAAGACCGGCCGGCTGCTCAGCACCGACCCGGCCGAGCGCTACGCCACCTTGCAGTGGCTGATGTTCCAGATGGGCGGCGTGGGGCCCATGTTTGGCCAGCTGGGCTTCTTCCACAAGTTCGCCGGCAAGGATTTCGAGGACAAGCGGCCGCGCGATCGCTACGTGAGCGAGTCGCGCCGCCTGCTCAAGGTGCTGGACCAGCGCCTGGCCGGGCGCGAGTGGCTGATGGACAGCGGCTACAGCATCGCCGACATCGCCACCTGGCCCTGGGTGAACAACCTGGTGGGCTTCTACGGCGCGGGCGACCTGGTGGGTTATGCCGACTTCGCCCAGGTGCAGCGCGTGGTCGAGGCCTTCAAGGCCCGGCCCGCCGTGCAGCGTGGCCTGACCATCCCGGCCCGGCCGGCCGCCTGAAGCCCTGGAACCGCCTTCCCACAACATGACCAGCCAATCCGCCTCGCCCGACAGCGCCAGCCCATCCGCCCTGGTCCAGGCCCACGTCCTGGACGACGCCCCCATCGGCGTGCTCATGCTGGACCACGCCGGCAAGCGCAATGCGCTGAGCCACGCCATGGTCGAGCAGCTCATCGCCGGGCTGACCGAGTTCACCGCGCAGAAGGTGCGTGCCGTGCTGCTGCGCGCCGCCCCGGGCAGCCCGGTGTGGTCGGCCGGCCATGACGTCAACGAGCTGCCCGACGCCGGCCGCGACCCGCTGGGCTGGGACGACCCGCTGCGCCACCTGGTGCGCGAGATCGAGAACTGCCCCGCCCCCGTGATCGCCATGGTCGACCGCGGCGTGTGGGGCGGCGCCTGCGAGGTGGTGTTCGCCTGCGACCTCATCTGCGCCAGCCCCGAGGCCAGCTTCGCCATCACCCCGGCCCGCCTGGGCGTGCCTTACAACGTGGGCGGCATGCTGACCTTCCTGAACGCCTCGGGCATGCGCATCGCCAAGGAGATGGCCTTCACCGCCAAGCCGGTGGGCGCGGAACGGGCCGAGCGCCTGGGCCTGATCAACCACCTGGTGCCCACCGAGGTGCTGGAGATGCACTGCGTGTCGCTGGCGCGCCAGATCGCCGCCAATGCGCCGCTCTCCATCGCGGTGATGAAGGAGGAGCTGCGCATCCTGGGCGGCGCGCACCCGATGTCGCCGCAGGGCTTCGAGCGCATCCAGGGCCTGCGCCGGCTGGTCTACGACAGCGCCGACTACACCGAGGGCATCCAGGCCTTCAAGCAGAAGCGGCCGCCGCGCTTCACCGGCTCGTGAAGCGCCGCCCGCCCACCCCCAGGCCGATGGATGCCACGGCACTTTGTCATGCCCGGCTGTGGCGTGCCGCAGAGTGATGCCGTGGCCGGCCGCGTTTGAAACTGATAACTTCGCCGGATGAGCCAGACCGCCCCCACCGCCGCCGTACCGCACCAGCGCCCCCTGCTCGACAACCCGGTCATGGCCCAGCGCGCCGCCGAACTGCTGCGCACGCCCAATGCCATCCGCCAGTTCGATGCCGCCGACGCCACCGCCGTGGTGGCACAGATGCAGCTGGTGCACTACCCGGACGGTTCCACCCTGTTCCGCGAGGGCGACGAAAGCCATTCGGCCTACATGCTGCTGGTGCTGGATGGCTGGGTCAGCGTGGACACTGGCATGGCGCCCAGCGCCGCCGACAACGTGGCCGTGGCCGTGCTGGGCCCGGGCAGCATCATTGGCGAGATGGCGCTGCTGGACGGCGCACCGCGCTCGGCCAACTGCACCGCCACCACGGCCCTGCAGGCCGCCGGGCTCTCGCGCATCGGCCTGGAGCGGCTGATGGACGACAACCCGCGGGTGGCCGCCAAGCTGCTGGTGGCCCTGGCCACCCGCATCTCCGATCGCCTGCGCAGCATGGGCAAGCAGCTGCAGATCTATGCCGACCTGGCCGGTGGCCTGCAGGCCGAGGTGGAGCGCCTGCGCCGGCAGCTTCCCGGCGGACGCTGACCGTGCCGCTCCCGGCCGGGCCACGGCCACCCGCAGCGCCCCTGGCTCCGTCCCAGTCGCCGTCCCAGCCAGCGTCCCCACTCCCCTGGGCGCAGCGGCGGGCCGGCCTGCTGGACGGAGTGGGCGGCATCCTCACCGACATCGACGACACCCTCACCCGCGAGGGCGAGATCGAGCCCGAGGCCCTGGCCGCTCTGCACGCACTGGCGGCAGCCGGCCTACCCGTCATCGCCATCACCGGCCGGCCGGCGGGCTGGAGCGAGCCGCGCCTGCGCGCCTGGCCGTTACTGGCAGTGGCGGCCGAAAACGGCGGCGTGCTGCTGCAGCCACCCGCTGGCGACGCTCGCGCGGACGCGCCGCTGCGCATCAGCTACACGGTGGACGACGCCACCCGGGCGGCCAACTACACCCGCCTGCAGGCCTGCGCGGCCGACATCCTGGCCCGCCTGCCCCAGGCCCGCCTGGCCCTGGACAGCCCGGGCCGGCTGACCGACATCGCCATCGACCACAGTGAACACCACCACCTGGCCGCGGCCGACATCGCCCGCGTGGTGGCGCTGATGCAGGCCCACGGCCTGGTGGCCACGGTGAGCTCCATCCACATCAACGGCTGGATAGGCACG
>JBJOKP010000457.1:0-3340 GCA_046046045.1 Pseudomonadota bacterium
AAGGCTCAGGCCCTGCCAGCGCTGGCGCCGCAGCTGGCACCGCTGATCGGCCCGCGGACACTCATCCTGCCGGCCATGAATGGCGTGCCCTGGTGGTTCTGCCAGGGCCGCCCTGGTTTCGAGGCACCGCTGGCGAGCGTGGACCCGGGCGGCGCGATTGCCGCTGCCTTGCCGCTGGCCCAGGTGCTGGGCGGGGTGGTGCATGCCAGCGCATCCAGCCCCGAGCCGGGTCTGGTGCAGCACAAGATGGGGCTGGGCCTGCTGGTTGGCGAGCCCGCAGGGGGGTTGAGCGCCCGCGTGGACGCGGTGGTGGCCTTGCTGGCCCAGGCCGGTTTCGAGTCCAGGGCCTGCGCCGACGTGCGGCAGGACATCTGGTACAAGTTGTGGGGCAACCTGACGATGAACCCCATCAGCGCGATCACGGGCGCCACCATCGACCTGGTGCTGGCCGACCCGCTGACCCGCAGCTTCTGCACCGACACCATGGCCGAAGCGGCCTGCGTCGGCGCCCTGATCGGCTGCCCCATCGCACAGACGCCTGAGGACCGCCATGCCATCACGGCCAAGCTGGGCGCCTTCAAGACCTCGATGCTGCAGGACGTGGAGGCGGGGCGGGCCGTGGAGCTGGATGCCATCGTCACGGCGGTGCATGAGATCGGCCAGCGTCTGGGCCTGACCCTGCCCAATGTGAGTGCCCTGCTGGGCCTGGCCCGCTTGCATGCGCGGGTGCGCGGGCTTTATCCGCCAGCGGCGCCCACGTGACGGTGCGTCACAGCCGCAGCAGGGCGCTGCGGCTGAAGGTGCGCCACTGTTCGGCCAGGCTTTCGTCCACCGTCAGGCGCAGCAGGCGGTAGCAGGCGTCAGCCGCCTGCTCCAGGCCTTCACGCGTGGCCGGTGCGGCCCGCAGCCTCGTGCTGAAGCGGCCTTCCTGGCGTCCCAGGTTCAGGCTGATCCAGGCCAGCAGGCGGGTGCGCACCTCTTCACCGGCCGGGCCCAAGGTGTCAGCCACCGGTGCCGGCACCGGCGCCGGCACCACACCGGGGGGCGGCTTGGCGGCCGCGGGTTCAAGCGGGGCGGGCCGGGTGGCTGCCACGCTGCTGCTGGCACGGTGAACACCGCCGGTGGGGGTGGCCGGCTGGATGTAGCCCTGCTCATGCAGATGGATCAGGGCTTCCTCGAAACCATGCAGCGCGCCCCAGCGCTTGATCATGGCCTCCAGCGTGGCCTGGCCATCCACCAGGAAGAGCACCTGACGGTGCAGCAGCCGCAGGGCGTTGCGCCGCGTGCGGATCTCCTCGTCACCCTTGGCCGTCCGCAGGTAGACCGCGCTCAACTGCATGGGCGGCCTCAGCTCAGTTCCTCGATGATGCGATGGATCAGCTTCACCGTGATCACCACATACACCGCGCCAAACAGGAAGATCAGCGAGACGATGGTCTGCACGAGCTCAGCCGGGATCAGCGAGAAGAAGGGCGTGACCAGATACCCCGCGGTGAACATCCAGACCAGGTGGGACATGGTCTGCCAGGCCCGCCCGACGATGCCGCCAGGGATGCGCGCGCCCAGGCGCAGCGTGAGGTAGAGGCAATACAGCATGACGCCGATGGCGAGCAGGCTGATCAGGCGGGGCAGGTCGAGGGACAGGGTCATGGTGGCGCCGGCACGCAGGCCGAAGGCAGGGCATCAGGCCGCCAATTTATCAGTTTGGCTGGCCCCGTCCGTCAGAGGCTGCCAGGATCCGACCGCTGCACAGTCCCAGGCCGATGCGGCGGGCACCCGGCGCCTCGCACCAGCCGGCCAGTTCCAGCGTGTCGCCGTCCTGCAGGAAGGCGCGCGTCTCGCCGGTGGGCAGGCTGATGGGCTCCTTGCCGCCGCCGCTGAGTTCCAGCAGCGAGCCCGATTGCTCGCGCGTGGGTCCGCTCAGCGTGCCCGAACCCAGCAGGTCGCCGGGCTGCAGATTGCAGCCGTTCACCGTGTGGTGGGTGATGAGCTGGGCCACGGTCCAGTAGGCCGCGCGGGCCGAGTTGCTGCGCGAGATCACCTGGGCCGGCAGGCCGGCGGCCATCATCCGGGCGGTCTGCAGGCGCACCTCGAGCTGGATGTCCAGGGCACCGTGCTCGCGAACGGTGGCATGGTCCAGATAGGGCAGCGGCGGCGGATCACCCTCGGGCCGGCTGAAGGGGGCGCGGAAGGGCGCCAGCGCCTCGGGCGTCACCACCCAGGGAGAAATGCTGCTGGCGAAGTTCTTGGCCAGGAAGGGGCCCAGCGGCTGGTACTCCCAGGCCTGGACATCGCGCGCCGACCAGTCGTTGAACAGGGTGACGCCAAACAGGTGGTCTTCGGCCTGCTCGATGGGAATGGGCTGGCCCAGGGCATTGCCCGCACCGATGAGAAAGCCCAGTTCCAGTTCCAGATCAAGCCGCGCGCTGGGACCAAAGGCCGGCGCCTGGCCCTCGCCAGCCGGTGCCTTCTGGCCCTGGGGCCGGCGGATGGCGGTGCCGCTGGGCACGATGGACGAAGCCCGGCCGTGGTAGCCGATGGGCACCCACTTGTAGTTGGGCAGCAGGGGGTTGTCCGGCCGGAACAGCTTGCCGATGGCCGTGGCATGGTGGATGCCGATGTAGAAGTCGGTGTAGTCGCCGATGCGGCAGGGCAGGCCCAGTTCGACCGCTGACTGCGGCCGCAGGCAGTCGGCCAGTTCGGCCTGTTGGTGGTTGGCACCGCCCGCGGCCAGGGCCCTGGAGAGGGCCACCCGCAGGCCGCGCCGGGCCTGGGATCCCAGGGCCATGAAGCTGTTGAGGTCGCCTGCGGCCAGCGGCAACAGCCAGGTCCGCACCTCGGGCGTCCAGCAGGACTTGGCGGCAGCCGCCTTCAGGTCCAGCACCTGGTCGCCGATGGCGATGCCGATGCGCCAGGGCTGATCGGCCGCCGGGCGAAAGCGACCGAAGGGCAGGTTCTGGATGGGGAAATCGGTGTCGGCCGCATTGGCCGAGGCAACCCAGCTCTGCAGGGCTGGATCGTGGGTGGCGTCGAGGTGGGCGCTCATGGCGATGGTGAGGGCAGTGACGCTGGGCGTCGGTGAGGGACGTTGGCCCAGGATAGGCGATGAGGACGCGGCTCAGGCGGGCGGCTTGAACTGGTCCTGCAGGCCGTTCCAGCAGGCGGGGTAGTTCACATCCAGCGCGCCACCGTTCATCGCATAGGCAGTGGGCTTGAAGCGCCAGCGGCTCTCGAACATGAAGGCCAGGGTGTGGTCCAGCTTGTGCGGCGCCAGCGTGGCGGTGCTGGCCTTGGCAAATGCCTCGGTGTCCGGGCCGTGCGGCACCATGCAGTTGTGCAA
>JBJOKP010000458.1:0-3340 GCA_046046045.1 Pseudomonadota bacterium
CAGTTCCTTGCGCACCGGCGCCGCATGTTTCATCGAGGCATGGTGGTTGGGCGCAAACATGAAGCCGATGCCGCAGCGCTCCAGCGAGGTGGCCACCTGCTCGGGCTTGAGGTCGATGCGGGCGCCCAGGGCCTCCAGCACATCGGCCGAGCCGGAACTGGAGGACACGCTGCGCCCGCCATGTTTGGCCACGCGGGCACCGCCGGCGGCCGCCACGAACATGGCGGCGGTGGAGATGTTGAAGCTGTGGGCCGCATCACCGCCGGTGCCGCAGAGGTCGACCAGATGGGTCTTGTCGGCCACAGCCACCGGGGTGGCGAATTCCCGCATCACCTGGGCGGCGGCGGCGATCTCGCCGATGGTCTCCTTCTTCACCCGCAGGCCCACGGCAAAGGCCGAGATCAGCACCGGGGACATCTCGCCGCTCATGATGCGACGCATCAGCGCCAGCATCTCGTCATGGAAGATCTCGCGGTGCTCGACCACGCGTTGCAGGGCTTCGGTGTTGGAGAGGGTCATGGCAGCTCGTGCGCAGTGGCGGTGGGAGTCGGTCGGACGCTGGGGTAGATGCAGGCAGCAGCAACGGGCGCTCAGCCCGGCGGGGCCTGCAGCCGGAAGCTGCGGATGGCGGCGATGGCGCGATCGATGCCGGCCACGTCCACATCCAGGTGGGTGACGAAGCGCAGGCCCACCATGCCCGTGGCCAGCACGCCCTGGGCGCGCAGATGGGCCAGCAGGGCCTGGCCTTCACCCGGGGCGGGCTGGGCCAGCTCCAGGAAGACGATGTTGGTCTGCGGCATCACCACGCGCAGCCCGGGCAGATCCGCCACGCCCTGGGCCAGGCGCAGGGCCAAGGCATGGTCGTCGGCCAGGCGGGCCACATGGTGGTCGAGGGCATGCAGGGCCGCGGCGGCCAGCACGCCGGCCTGGCGCATGCCGCCGCCCAGCATCTTGCGGGCGCGGTGGGCGCGGTAGATGAAGTCCTTGCTGCCGCACAGGGCCGAGCCCACGGGCGCGCCCAGGCCCTTGCTGAAGCAGACCGAGACGCTGTCGAAGTGGCGCGTCAGCTCATGCGCCGGCACGCCGCTCGCCACGGCGGCATTGAAGAGCCGGGCGCCGTCCAGATGGGTGGCCAGGCCGCGCGAGCGGGCCAGGGCCGTGGCGGCCTCGACCGCGGCCGGCGGCAGCACCTTGCCGTTCCAGGTGTTTTCCAGCGCCAGCAAGCGGGTGCGGGCGAAGTGGGCATCGTCGGGCTTGATGGCCGCCTCGATGTCGGCCAGGGCGGGCAGGCCATCGGCCTGCTGGGCCAGCGGCTGGGGCTGGATGCCACCCACCACGGCCGCACCACCGCCTTCGTAGCGATAGGTGTGGGCCAGCTGGCCGACCAGGTATTCATCGCCGCGGCCGCAATGGGCCAGCAGGGCGCACAGATTGCTCTGCGTGCCCGTGGGCATGAACAGCGCCGCCTCGTAGCCCAGGTCGGCTGCAATGCGGGCCTGCAGGGCGTTGACCGTGGGGTCGTCGGCAAACACGTCGTCGCCCACCTCGGCCGCCGCCATGGCGGCGCGCATGGCCGGCGTAGGTCGGGTGACGGTTTCGCTGCGCAGGTCGACCACGCCGTCGGGATGGCCGTCCGAATGGCCGGCCGGGGCCGTGCCCGCGGCCGCCGAACCGTAGGCCACGGTGGCGCTGGAGTGGTTGCCGCTCATGGCCGGCCTCCCCGTTCCAGGAAGTTCTTCAGCATGGCGTGGCCATGCTGGCTGAGGATGGACTCGGGGTGGAACTGCACGCCCTCGATGGGCAGCTCGGTGTGGCGCACGCCCATGATCTCGCCATCCTCGCTAGTGGCGGTGACGACCAGGCCGGCCGGCAGGGTCGAACGCTGGATGGCCAGTGAGTGGTAGCGGATCACCTCGAAGCGCTCGGGCAGGCCGGCGAACACGCCCTGCTGGTCGGTGCTGATGGTGCTGGCCTTGCCGTGCATCTGCACCTGGGCCCGCACGATGTCGCCGCCCAGCGCCGCGCCGATGCTCTGGTGGCCCAGGCACACGCCCAGCATGGGGATGCGGCCGGCGAAGTGGCGGATGGCCGGCACGCAGATGCCCGCCTCGGCGGGTGAGCAGGGGCCGGGCGAGAGCACCAGCTTCGCAGGTGCCAGGGCCTCGATCTCGGCGAGGGTGATCTCGTCGTTGCGCACCACCTTCACGTCCTCGCCCAGCTCGGCGAGGTACTGCACCAGGTTGAAGGTGAAGGAGTCGTAGTTGTCGATGAGCAGCAGCATGGTGGGGGTCTCCTCGTCGACGTTCAGAAGCCCTGCTCGACCAGCTCGGCCGCACGCAGCACCGCGCGCGCCTTGGCCTCGGTCTCGGCCCATTCGGCCGCGGGCACCGAGTCGGCCACGATGCCCGCGCCCGCCTGCACGTACAAGGTCTGGTCCTTGATCACGCCGGTGCGGATGGCGATGGCCACGTCCATGTCGCCCGCAAAGCTGAGGTAGCCGCAGGCGCCGCCGTAGATGCCGCGCTCGCTGATCTCCAGCTGGTCGATCAGCTCCATGGCGTGGATCTTGGGCGCACCGTTGAGCGTGCCGGCCGGGAAGCTGGCGCGCAGCACGTCCAGGTTGCTCATGCCCTCCTTCAGCACGCCTTCGACGTTGCTGACGATGTGCATGACGTGCGAGTAGCGCTCGATGCCGAAGGCCTCGGTCACCTTGACCGTACCGGTCTGCGCGATGCGGCCGATGTCGTTGCGCGCCAGGTCGATCAGCATGAGGTGTTCGGCGCGCTCCTTGGGGTCGGCCAGCAGCTCCTTCTCCAGCGCCAGGTCGCGCTCGGGCGTGGCGCCGCGCGGCTTGGTGCCGGCGATGGGGCGGATGGTGACGACCTTCTGGCTGCGGCCATCCACGTCGCGCTGCTCGTTGCGCACCAGGATCTCAGGCGAGGCGCCGACGATCTGGAAGTCCCCCATGTCGTAGTAGTACATGTAGGGGCTTGGGTTGAGCGAGCGCAGGGCGCGGTAGAGCGACAGCGGGCTTTCGGTGTAGCGCTTCTTGAGGCGCTGGCCGATGACGATCTGCATGCAGTCGCCCGCGGCGATGTAGTCCTTGGCCTTGAGCACCGCGGCCTCGAAGTCGGCCTTGTCGTATTCGCGCTCGATGGCGTAGCTGGCGCCGCGCTTCACCTGCGGCGCGGTCACGCTGTAGCGCAGCTGGTCGCCCAGTTCGGCCAGACGCTTCTTGGCCTTGAAGTAGGCCTCGCCCTGGCCGGGGTCGGCGTAGACGATGAGGTAGAGCCGGCCCGAGAGGTTGTCGATGACGGCCAGTTCCTCGGTCTGCAGCAGC
>JBJOKP010000459.1:0-3339 GCA_046046045.1 Pseudomonadota bacterium
GCCCTTCGCCACCACCTACGCGGTGTTCGGCACGCGGCGCGCCTACGACTTCATCCACCAGGTGATCGCCGAGGAGAACCTCGACGTCAAGATCTGCTGCGCCCTGCCCGGCCTGACCACCGGCTACGGCCCCAGCCACCAGGCCACCGACGACCTGGCCATGATGCGCGCCATCCCCGGCCTCACCATCGTCGACCCCTGCGATGCGCTGGACATCAGCCAGGCCGTGCCGCAGATCGCCGCCCACAAGGGCCCGGTCTACATGCGCCTGCTGCGCGGCCAGGTGCCGCTGGTGCTCGACGAGATCGAGGGCTACCGATTCGAGCTGGGCAAGGCCAAGCTGCTGCGCGAGGGGGCTGACGTGCTGGTGATCTCCAGCGGCATCCTGACCATGCGTGCGCTGGAAGCCGCGGCCGACCTGGCCAGGGACAACATCGGCGTGGCCGTGCTGCACTGCCCCACCATCAAGCCGCTGGACGAGGCGGCCATCGTCGAGGCCGTGCGCTACAAGCACCGCCTGGTGGTGGTGGCCGAGAACCATTCGGTCATGGGCGGCCTGGGCGAGGCCGTGGCCAGCACCCTGCTGCGCCACCGCGTGCAGCCCGCGGGCTTTCAGCTCGCCGGCCTGCCCGACGCGTATCTCGATGCCGGCGCCCTGCCCACCCTGCACGACCGCTACGGCATCAGCCGCGAGGTGCTGGGGCAGCGCATCAAGGCGTGGTTGGACTGACCGTGGCGAGCGACCAGCCCCGGGACTTGGCGCACGCCATCCGCTTCCTCGCCATCGACGCCATCGTGCGTGCCGGCGAGGGCCACCAGGGCGTGCCCCTGGGCATGGCCGAGATCGCCACGGCGCTCTACACGCGCCACCTGAAGTTCGATGCGGCCGATCCCCAATGGCCGGACCGTGACCGCGTGGTGCTCTCCAACGGCCACGGCTCCATGTTGCTCTATGCCCTGCTGCACCTGACGGGCTATGAGGCGATGGGCATCGAGCAGGTCAGCACCTTCCGCGACTTCGGCTCGCGCTGCGAGGGCCACCCCGAGCGCGACACGGCCAGCGGCATCGAGGTCACCACCGGCCCGCTGGGCCAGGGCATTGCCAACGCCCTGGGCATGGCCATCGCCGAAGCCAGCCTGAACGCCCGTTTTGGCGACGCCATCTGCCACCACCACACCTATGCCTTCGTGGGCGACGGCTGCCTGCAGGAAGGGGTGGGCCAGGAAATGATTGCCCTGGCCGGGCATCTGCAGCTCGGCCGGCTCATCCTGCTGTGGGACGACAACCGCATCACCGACGACGGTGCGACCGAGCTGTCGATCAGCGAAGACGTGGCCGAACGGTTCCGCGTCGCCGGCTGGCATGTCATCGAGGTCGACGGGCATGACATCGAGGCGGTCTCGGCCGCGCTCACCCTGGCCAAGGCCGACCCGCGCCCCTCGATGCTGGCCTGCCGCACCACCATCGCCAAGGGTCTCGCACGCCTGCAAGGCCAGCGCGGCGGCCACAGCGCCAAGCTCTTTGCGGCCGATGCCGAGCAGGCCCGTGACGACCTGGGCTGGACCGCGCCGGCTTTCGAGATCCCCGCCGACGTGGCCGCCAGCTGGCGTGCCGCCGGCAGCCGTCACCAGGCCGAGCGCCTGGCCTGGCAGGCCCGTGTCGATGGCCTGCCATCCGAACCACGCGCCGAGTTCCAGCGCCGCATGGCGGGTGAACTGCCGGCCGGCTGGCGCGAGCTGCTGGTCGATTACAAGCGCCGCGCCATCGACGCCGCGCCGCTGGCCAGCGGCATCTTTCTCTCGGCCGAGATCAACGAGGCGCTCAACACCCTGCTGCCCGAGCGCCTGGTCGCCTGCGCCGACCTGGAGGCGCCGACCAACCACAAGCGTGGCCTCTCCGCCTTCACCGCCAGCGACCGGCACGGCGGCTACCTGCACTGCGGCGTGCGCGAACACGTGATGGGCGCGCTCGCCAACGGCGCGGCCGCCCATGGCGGCGTGTTGCCCCTGGCCGTCACCTACCTGGCCTTTGCCGACTACGAACGCCCGGCCATGCGCATGGCCGCGCTGATGGGCCTGCCGGTGAAGTTCGTCTTCAGCCACGATTCCATCGGCATCGGCAAGAACGGCCCGACCCACCAGCCGGTCGAGATCCTGGCCTCGCTGCGCGCCATGCCGGGCATGCTGGTGCTGCGCCCGGCCGACGCGGTCGAGGCGGCCGAGTGCTGGGAGATCGCCCTCGCCCAGCAGAGCGGCCCCAGCACCCTGGTGTTCGCGCGCCAGAGCCTGCCGGCCGTGCGACGGGTGCACACGCCCAGCAACCTCAGTGCCCTGGGCGCCTATGTGCTGGCCGAGGCGGATGGCAGCCCCCGCCAGGTGACGCTGCTGGCCACGGGCTCCGAGGTGGCGCTGGCCGTGGCGGCACGCGAGCAGCTGCAGGCCCGGCATGGCATCGCCACCGCCGTGGTCTCCATGCCCAGCTGGGAGCTGTTCGAGCAGCAGCCCGCCGCCTACCGCGCCAGCGTGCTCGGCCCGGCCGGCAGCGTGCGGGTGGGTTGTGAAGCGGCGATGCGCTTCGGCTGGGACCGCTGGTTGGGCGAGCGCGGCGCCTTCGTCGGCATGAGCGGCTTCGGCGCCTCCGGCCCGGCCGACCAGCTCTACCGCCACTTCCGCATCACGGCCGAGGCCATCACCCAGGCAGCACTGGACCTGCTGGCCGCCTGAGGCCGCCCAGGCCAGTCGCCGGGCGGGGCCTACCTGGCGGCCCCGTCCTTGTTGGCCAGGTTGATCTTGTCCAGCTCGGCGTTGTGGGCGGCGATGGCGCTGCGGCAGGTGTCCACGGCCTTGAGCAGGTCCTGCTGCTTGACGCCGCAGAGCTGCAGGCGCTGGCGGTCGCGCTGGGCGATCTGGATCAGCTCGCCATAGGTGATCTCGCCGGTGATGGCCTCGGGCCCGTCGCAGCGGGTGGTGAGGCTGGCCGGCAGATCGCAGCTCATGGACGGCGCCAGCGTGGGCACGTAATGCGTGCAGCCGCCCAGGCCGGCGAGCAGCAGCAGCACGCCCAGCGACATGACCGCGGCCGGCCTGATGAGGACGCGGGCAGGGCGGGGCATGCCTGCCAGCGTGGAGACAGAAGTGGGGCGGCTCATGGCTTGCTCGTTCCTGCAGGGGCGACATCCAGCGCGAGGGTCTCGCGCAGGGGCACGGGCGCATCCAGGCATTCCAGGCCGAGTTCGAGCTTGCTGAGCTTGCGTTCGGTCTCGACCAGGCGGACCTCCTCCTTCACCATCACCTCGCGCTGGGCGGCGGTGGCGTCCTTGGGCAGGGCGTCCAGCCGGG
>JBJOKP010000460.1:0-3331 GCA_046046045.1 Pseudomonadota bacterium
CGAGATCGCGCCCGGCATAGCCCTGCAGCGCGACGTGCTGGACCAGATGGACTTCGCGCCCCGCATCGCGGCGGACCTGAAGGTGATGCCTGCCTCGCATTTCCTGCGCGAGGACGATGGCCATGGCACCCTTGCCCATCGGGCGTGAGCCGCACCCGCCACCCGTCCAGACCCGCACCGACAGCCTGATCCGCCTTGACCTCCACCAAGCTCCATGACCTCACCACGCTGGAGATCAAGGGCCTGCTGCCGCAGGCAAGGTACTTCGGCGTATCTGCAACCGGCATCGGCGCGCTGAGCAAGGTGCTCATCCCGAGCGAGTTCGACGGTGCCAACGTCCTGGCAGCCGCACGCCAGCAGCTGCGGCCGGCCTTCGACCGGCCGCGCTGACGCGCATGACGTCGACGAGCTGCACGGTCGTGCCGTTGCCGACGCTGGACTGACGCGGCCGGCGCCAGCCTGGCACCGGCCCGGCGCTAGCCTGACGCGGCCGGCCCGGCCTGCAGCCAGGCGCCGGCCTCGGCCAGGTGGTCGAGGCGGCGCACCTGTGCGGCCAGTCCAGCCGGCAGGTCGTCGGCCGCCATCAGGGCCAGCACCTGCATGCCGGCGGCCAGGCCGGCGCGCACGCCGGGCAGGCTGTCCTCGATCACCATGCAATACGCCGGCTCGACGCCCAGCGCCTGTGCCGCGTGCAGGAACAACCCGGGCTCGGGCTTGAACATGCCCACCTCGTAGGCGCAGTACACGTGCTCGCCAAAGGCCGCGCGCAGGCCGGTGAGTGCCAGCGTCAGCTCGACCTTGTCGCGCGGGCCGTTGGTCGCCACGGCCACCGGCAGGGCCAGGCGCGCGAGCAGCGCCAGCAGTTCGGGCGCGCCGGCGATGGGCGCCATGCCCTGACGGAAGCGGGCCTCCGAGGCCAGGCGCACGCGGCGGATGAACCCGGTCTCGAAGCCCTCGGGCCGGTCGGGGCGTTGCGCCGCGACCCAGCGCGCGCAGTCGAGCATGCGTACGCCGCGGAACAGCCGGTCGGCGTCGGCCAGGCTGATGGCCGCACCTTCCTCGCAGGCCAGGGCGTGCAGCGTGGCCAGGGCCGGGCCTTCGCTGTCGACCAGGGTGCCGTCGCAGTCGAAGATGACGGCACGCACGGGTGGACGGCTGGGCGCAGCGGGCGCGTCGGACACGTCGAGCAAGGGCAGGCGGGTGGGTGACATGGGTGATCGGGCGGGTGGGGCGGCCGTACCGGCAGTGGTGCGGTGGTGCGGTGGTGCGGTGGTGCGGTGGTGCGGTGTGGCGTCGTGCGGGGCCGGACAGGGCGGCACCCGAGTTTCGCCCCTGTGCAGGGCGGACCCCCTGGCGGGCTGGCGCGCAGGCGGGCACAGTGGCGGCATGTCCTGCCCGAACGCAGCCGCGCCCGCCGCGCCGACCCCCACAGCCCGGACCCCATGAACCGAGACCACGCCCTGGCCCTGGCGGCCGCCTATTTCGATCACGGCGGCCTGCTGGCTGACCTGACGCGCCGCGTCGCCTGCCCCACCGCCAGCGACGCCGGCGCCACGCCCGCGCAGCTGGGCGTGTACCTGCACGAGCACATGGTGCCGGCGCTGCAGCACCTGGGCTTTGACTGCCGCATCGTCGACAACCCCGTGGCCGGCGGCCCGCCGATGCTGATCGCCCGTCGCATCGAGGACCCGGCCCTGCCCACGGTCCTGAGCTACGGCCACGGCGACGTGATCGACGGCCAGGCCGGGCGCTGGGCGCCCGGGCTGGAGCCGTGGACGCTCACCGTCGACGGCGAGCGCTGGTACGGCCGTGGCACGGCCGACAACAAGGGCCAGCACAGCATCAACCTGGGCGGCCTGGGTGCGGCCATCGCGGCACGCGGCGGGCGGCTGGGCTACAACGTCAAGCTGCTGGTCGAGATGGGCGAGGAGCTGGGCTCGCCCGGCCTGGACGAGGCCTGCGCCCGCCATGGCGCCGAGCTGGCCGCCGACCTCTTCCTGGCCAGCGACGGTCCGCGCCTGGCGGCGGCGCGGCCCACGCTGTTCACGGGTTCGCGCGGCGCGGTCAATTTCACGCTCACGCTGCGCAGCCGCGACAAGGCCTACCACTCGGGCAACTGGGGCGGCGTGCTGGTCAACCCCGGCGTGGTGCTGGCGCATGCGCTGGCCTGCCTGGTCGACCGCCACGGCCGCCTGCTCGTGCCCGGCCTGCTGCCGCCGCCGTTGAGCCCGGCGCTGCGCGCGGTGCTGACCGATCTGCCCGTGGGCGGCGACGTGCATGACCCGGCCCTGGCCGAACGCTGGGGCGAGCCCGGCCTGAACGCGGCCGAGCAGCTGTTCGGCTGGAACACGCTGGAGGTGCTGGCGCTGGGCGCGGGCAACCCGCAGCGGCCGGTCAATGCCATCCCGCCGGTGGCGCAGGCGTTCTGCCAGCTGCGCTTCGTCGTCGGCACGGTCTGGCAGGATCTGGAGAAGTGTGTGCGCGCTCACCTGGTTGCCCATGGCTACGGCGAGGTCGAGGTGGCCGTGCACAGCGGAGCACCAGCCACCCGGCTGGAGCCCGACGACCCCTGGGTGCGGTGGTGCTGCGCCTCGCTGGCACGCAGCAGCGGGGGCGGACCCGCGGCTGCGGGCGATGCGCCGGTCTTCCTGCCCAACCTGGCGGGCACGCTGCCCAACGAGGTGTTTGCCGGCCGGCTCGGCCTGCCCACGCTGTGGGTGCCGCATTCCTACCCCGCCTGCAACCAGCATGCGCCTGACGAGCATCTGCTCGCGCCCCTGGCGCGCCAGGGGCTGCAGCTCATGGCCGGCCTGTACTGGGATCTGGGCGAGCCGGCGGGCGCCGCCGGCGCCGCGCCCTGGCCTGCGCCGGGCCGGCGGCGGTCGCCCGCCGGGGCTGCGGCCGGGGCCTGAACAACCGCGCCACCGCAGGCACGAGCGTCCGCACCAGCGCCCTGACACCCCCGCCCGCATGCCGGCCGGCTGCGCCAGCCCGGGGGATGGCACATATTCCGCGCCCGCGACGAGGTGGCGCGGGCACCCGTGCGGGGTAGCGTGCACCGTTTGGCTTACCCTGGGCGCCACCATGCCCTACAGCCTCACCTGGGAAGCACGCGGGGTCTATCGCCGCTATCACGGCGACGTGACCATCGCCGAGCGCCGCTTGTCCTTCGACGACATCTGCGGCGACCCGCGCTTCGACCGACTGCGCTACGCCATCACCGACTACCGTGAGGCCGAGCGCTACGAGCTGAGCGACGAGGCGACCCGCGAGATCGCCGCGCTGCACGTGGCCCCGGCCATCACCAACCCGCAGATGCGCATCGCGGCCG
>JBJOKP010000461.1:0-3322 GCA_046046045.1 Pseudomonadota bacterium
CTGGCGCAGGAGATGTGCAAGCTCAAGGTGTGAGACGGCAGCCGGGGAAACATCCCTCCAGATCCGTCATGGCCAGAACAGCCCCGGCAGGGTGAAGACCCGCTGGGGCTTCGGCGCGTCGGGGGCGGATTCGAGCTCTCAGACGACGCTTCATGCCGTCTTGGTACAAGTGCTCGGCGATGGCTTTCACAGAACCTCCTGCACAGGCCTGTATGTGGAGCTGTGTAGGAAATCGACTTGGCCACAAGGACAAAGCCCTTGATTCCTAGGGACATCAAGGGCTTGGAAGACTTTCAGGGTGCGGTGGGGTGGCTGATGGGACTCGAACCCACGACAACCAGAATCACAATCTGGGACTCTACCAACTGAGCTACAGCCACCGCAGAGAAGCGAGAGTATAGCGGAGCACGACAGGCTTGACCAGGGGTCAGAGGCTGTGTGGGTCGTGCCGGCGCATCGGGTTCACTGGGCCGCTGAAGCGGCGTCCGCCGCGCTGCCCAGGTTGCCGGTGACCTTGGCCTTGTAGCGCTCGCGCAGGCTGCCCAGGTAGGCGAAGGTCTCGGCATTGGCCCAGAGCTGGGCGTATTGCTGGCGCAACTGGTCGGGGTTGCCGCCCAGGACGCTGGTGTCGGCCGGCAGCACCTTCTGGATCAGGGCGACGGCATAACCGTCCTTGCCCAGCGACTGGCCAACCCAGGTGGGCAGCTTGTCGGTCTTGGCGCGGAGGATGGCGTCGACCAGGGGACGGGGCAGGTTCTCGGCCTTGTTGCGGGCAATGACCATGGCCGGGGTGAGCGAGGCGCCGGGCGTGCCGCCATCACCCTTCCAGAGGGCGAGCTTGGCCTCGCCGTCGGCGCGGGCGGCGTCGGCGGCCTTGCCGGCCACCACGGCGGCACGCACCTGTTCCTTGACCTCGGCCAGAGGCAGCTTGCGCGCCGGGGCATAGGTCGTGACGCGGGCCGAGGCCAGCTGGTTGGCGCCGATGTCGACCGCCTGCACATTGCGCTTCTTGGCCAGGTTGTCTGCGTTGAAGATGGCCTCGAGCAGCTTGGCATTGGCCAGGGCGCCGGTGGCGCCAGGGGCGGGCGTGCGCTGCACGCCTTCGGCCTTCTTCAGCTCCAGCTTGAACTTGGCGGCCACGGCGCCCAGGGTGTCCTCCTGGTCGACGGCGTCGGTGAACTTCTCGGCCTCTTCGGCAAACCGCTTGGCGGCAAGCTGCTTCTTGACCTCGGTCTCGATCTCGGGCTTGACGCTGTCGAAGCTGCGTTTGTCGCCACCACGCACATCGAGCAGCTCGATGATGTGGAAGCCGTATTCGCTGCTCACCAGGGCGCTGAGTTCACCCTTCTTGAGGCTGAAGACGCTGCTCTCGAAGGGCGCCGCCATGGAGCCATCCTTGGCGAACCAGTCGAGCTCGCCGCCGCGGGCAGCGGAGCCGGGGTCCTGCGACTGCTTGCGGGCGAGTTCGGGAAAGGCGGCGCGGTTCTTCTTCAGCTCGGCCAGGATGGCTTCGGCCTGGGCCTTGGCCTTCTCGTTGCTGGCCTTGGCGTCGGGCGCGTCGGCCGCGGCGGTCTTGATGAGGATGTGGCGGGCGTGGCGCTCCTCGGGCTGGCTCCAGCGGCTCACGTTTTCATCGTAGAACTTGCGAAGGTCGTCGGCCGGCACGCTCACGCCCTTGGCAACGGTCTCCAGGTCCAGCACCAGGTATTCGACCGCGGCCACTTCAGGCGTCATGAACACCGCGCCGTTCTTGGCATCGGCGTAGTAGGCCTCGAGTTCGGCGTCGGTGGCGGTCTGGTTCAGGTAGTTCTTGGGTTCGAATCGCGCGACCTGCACCTCTCGACGCTGGAACATGGCGTCCAGCGCGGTGCTCGCCACGGCCTTGGCGGCCGGGGTGGAAACGCCCAGACCGCCGAGCACCTGCTGCATCGCCAGGTCCTGCTTGATCTGGTAGACCAGCTGGTTGGCGTCCATGCCGCGGATGGCCAGCAGCTCCTTCTTGGGCGTGCCGTCTGCATTGCGCAGGGGGGCGAACTGCGGGTCGCTCTGGAACACGCGCACCACGCGGTCATCGCTGGGTGTTAGGTGCAGCTTGCCAGAGGCTTCGATCAGCACACGTTCGCGCACCAGCTGTTCCAGCACGCGGGCCTTCATCTCGGGTGTGTCGAAGAGCTTGACGTCCATGTTGGGCGCCTGCTGGCGCATGCGTTCCACCTGCTGGCGGTGGGCGGCGTCCAGCTCGGCCCGCGTGATGGGGCGACCGGCCACCTTGGCCACCTCGTCATTGCTGCCTTCCTGGAAACGGTTGTAGCCCTGGATGCCGAACAACACGAAGGACGGGAAGATCAGCAGGGCCAGGGCGAGCTGCAGCAGGCGATTGTGGCGACGGACGAAATCAAACATGGGTGATCCTAGGGTCGCCCCCAGGGTTGGGGAGGGCCAGACACGACGAAGGCGAACCGTGGTTCGCCTCCTATCCCCGCAATGTCGGGCGGGGGACCGGTGGGTGGTGGGTGCTGAGGGGCTCGAACCCCCGACCTACGCCTTGTAAGGGCGCCGCTCTACCAACTGAGCTAAGCACCCGGTCCTGTATTTCGGTGCGATGACTGGGCCGGAGTCTAGTGCCTCCTGCCACCCCTGCCGCCTCAGGCTGGCCACGGCCGCTGGCAAGGATGCACGGACGGGCGGCCGGCCTTCAACCCATGGCGTCGCGCAAGGCCTTGCCAGGGCGGAACTTGGGCACGCGGCTGGCCTTGACCTCCAGCGTCTTGCCCGTGCGCGGATTGCGGGCGGTGCGGGCAGCGCGACGCGCCACGCTGAAGGTGCCAAAGCCCACCAGGGTCACTGCCTCGCCCTTCTCGAGCGACAGCTGGATGCTGCTGATGGTGGCCTCGAGGGCCCGGCCGGCCGCCGCCTTGGAGATGTCGGCGTGGGCGGCAATGGCCTCGATGAGTTCGGCTTTGTTCACTGGAACCTCTCGTTGCAGGAACCGCGATCGGTAGGCATGACGGGCCAGGCTGGATCAGGCCGAGCCAGGCGGCGCACCGCTGCGGTGTGCCCGGTTCTATCGGCCAGGTCAGGCCCCTTGATGCGGGGCTGGCGGGCCTGTTGATCCGAGCAGGACTGCACATTCTAAGTGGCCGAGGCAGGCATGGTCGTGGTCGCCGGGGCGGCCGGGACAGTTGGCCACGGGCGGCTTCACTCGATGTGCGGTCGGGACTCTGCGGGTGCCTCAAGCTGAGACTGCAGTCGCTGAACGCCCTGTCCTGCCGGGCTGATCTGGGCGAGGGCGCTTGTGCCGGGCCGGGCCCGCGTGAGCTGG
>JBJOKP010000462.1:0-3321 GCA_046046045.1 Pseudomonadota bacterium
CGGCGCTCGCGCGCCCGGGCATAGGCGCCCAGGGCCAGGTTCTCGGCCACCGTGAGGTTGGGGAAGATGCGGCGGCCTTCGGGCACCTGGATCAGGCCGACCTCCACCACGCGGCGGCTGGGCGCGCGGGTGAGGTCCTGGCCATCGAAGACGACACGGCCGGCGCTGGCGCGCATCAGGCCGCTCAGGGTGTTGTTGAGCGTGCTCTTGCCCGCGCCATTGCTGCCCAGCAGGGCCACCACCTCGCCGGCCTGCACGGTGAGGCTCACGCCGCGCAGCACCTCGACGCGGCCGTAGCCGGCGCGCAGGTCGGTGACCTCGAGCAGCGAAGAAGTCATGCGGCTTGCGCCTTCAGCCGTGCCGCCGTGCCGTGGCCGAGGTAGGCCTCGATGACGCGCGGGTCCTGGGTCACCGCGGCTGGCGTGCCCTGGGCGATGAGCTGGCCCTGGGCCAGCACCCAGACCTGCTCGGCCAGGCTCATCACCGCCTGCATGACGTGTTCGATCATGAAGACGGTGACGCCGCCGGCGGCGATGCCGCGCAGCACCGGGATCATCTCGGCGATCTCCTGCGGGTTGAGGCCGGCGAGCACCTCGTCCAGCAGCAGCAGGCGCGGACGGGTGGCCAGGGCGCGCGCCAGTTCCAGGCGCTTGCGGCCGGCCACGGTGAGTTCGGCGGCGGGCTTGTCGAGCTGGGGCGCCAGGCCCACGCGGGCGGCCACCGCCTCGGCCGCGGCCAGGGCGCGGCGGCGGTCGGGCTCGTGCAGGTGGGCGCCGACGGCGATGTTCTCGCGCACCGTCTGCGCCGCGAAGGGCTGGACGATCTGGAAGGTGCGCGTCATGCCGGCGCGGGCATTGAGGTGGGGCGCGCGGCCGGTGATGTCCTGGCCGGCATACAGCACCCGGCCGGCGTCGGGCCGCAGGAAGCCGGACATGAGGGCGAAGAGCGTCGTCTTGCCCGCACCGTTGGGGCCGATGAGGGCACCCAGGCGGCCTTCGGGCAAGGAGAGGCTGACGCCCTGCACGGCCTGCAGGCCGCCGAAGGCGATGGCCAGGCCTTCGAGCTGCAGCAGCGGCGCAGCGGCGCTCGCCTCAGCCACGGCGGCCTCCTGCGTGGGCGGCGCGCCAGGCGTCGTGCACATGCCGGCCGATGCCGGCGAGTCCTCTTGGCAGGAACATCACGATGCCGACCAGCACCACGCCATAGATGACCATGTTGAGGCCGGGCAGGGCGCCGAAGAGGTTGCGCGTGAGCTCGGCCAGCGCATGCAGCAGCAGCGCGCCCAGCACGGGGCCCCAGAGCGTCCCCAGGCCGCCGACGATGGCGGCCACCAGGGCCTCGACCGAACTGGCCGGGCCATAGGCGATGGCCGGGTCGATGTACTGGAAGAGCTGCAGGTAGAAGGCGCCGCCCGCGCCCATCAGCGCGGCCGAGAGCGTGATGGCGCCGAGCTTGACGCGCAGCGGGTCGACGCCCACCGCGCGGGCGGCGTCCTCGTTGTCGCGCACGGCCTGCAGCCAGGCCCCGAAACGCGAGTGGCGCAGCCAGGCGGTGGCCAGCAGGGCCAGCAGCAGCAGGCCCAGGGCGAGCAGCACATAGCCGCGCCGCGAACTGAACTGCAGGCGCGCCAGCGATTCGCTCAGCGGCAGCATCAGGCCCACGCCGCCGCCGGTGAAGCCGGCGCTGACGGCCAGGATGCGGAAGACCTCGGCAAAGGCCAGCGTCACCAGGGCGAAGTAGGAGCCCTTCAGGCCGTAGCGGAAGCTGAGCGCGCCCACCAGCGCGCCGACCAGGCCGGCAGCGATCATGGCCAGGCCCAGCGCGGCCCAGGCGTTGAGCCCGCCCTGCAGCTGGGCCAGGGCCTGCACATAGGCGCCGGTGCCGAAGAAGAGCGCATGGCCGAAGCTGAACTGGCCGCCGTAGCCGCCGAGCAGGTTCCAGGCCTGGGCCAGCAGGGCGGCGTAGAGCGCCAGGGCCATGAAGGTGAGCCAGGACCCGGCCGACAGGGTGAAGGCCAACACGGTCACCAGCGCCGCAAAGGCGGCGATGTGGAGCAGGTCGCGCGTCATGCCAGACACCTCACACCCGCGCACCGAACAGGCCTTGCGGCCGGAACAGCAGCACGGCGATGAAGAGGGCGAAGATGCCGATCTGGCCGAGCGATTCGCCCAGGAAGAGGCCGCAGAGCGACTCCACCACGCCGATCAGCAGGCCGCCCACCAGGGCACCGGCAAAGCTGCCCATGCCGCCCAGCACGACGATGGTGAAGGCCACCAGCACGAAGCCCGCGCCCACCTGCGGGTTGACGTAATAGGCCGGCAGCAGGAAACAGGCCGCCGCGCCCAGGCAGGCCAGGCCGATGCCGAAGCTCATGGCGTAGACATGCTCCACATCGATGCCCATCAGGCGCGCGCCCTGCTTCTCGCGCGCCACGGCGCGGATGGCACGGCCCAGGTCGGTGCGGCCGATGATGAGCAGCAGCAGGGCCGAGGCCAGCAGCGCGCCGCCGAAGGCCACCAGCTTGGGCAGCGCGATCATGGCAGGGCCCCAGGCCTCAGGACCGATCGCGATGGTCGTCAGCGTGTAGGCCGTCTCGATGGTGCGCGTGTCGCTCTTGAAGGCCATCAGCGCGAGGTTTTCCAGCACGATGGCCAGGCCCAGGGTGACGAGCAGGATGTTCTCGTCCTTGCCATGGCTGGCGCGGTTGATGACGCCGCGCTGCAGCGCGTAGCCGAGCACGAACATGCCGGGCACCACCAGGGGCAGGGCCAGGTAGGGGTCGATGCCCAGGCGCTCCTTGAGGAAGTAGACGGCGTAGAGCGCCACCATCAGCGCCGCGCCGTGGGCGAAGTTGATGATGTGCAGCACGCCGTAGATGAGGGTGAGCCCCAGCGCGATCAGGGCATAGACCGCGCCGGTGGTCAGCCCGTTGAGGACCGAGGGGAAGAGGATGGTGATGTCGAGCACGCGGCCTCAGGCGCGCAGCGGGAAGATGGGGTCGGCCTCGCGGTAGTCGCGCGGCACGATGACCTTGATGTCGCCCTTGATCACCTGGGTCATGAGCGGCTGGGCGCCCTGGTTCTGGCCGTCGACGAACTTCGTCGCGCCATAGGGCATGAAGTGGTCGGCGAAGGTGCTTGATTCGAGCGCGGCGGTGATGGCGGCGCGATCGGCACCCTTGCCGTCACGTCCGGCGCGCTCGATGGCATCGGCCAGCAGGCGCACGGCGGTGTAGGTGTTGAACACCTCGTAGGTGAAGAACAGGCCCTTGGCCTCGGTGCGCTTCTTCAGCTCGGCGGCGCGCTTGTCCTTGGGGTTGAA
>JBJOKP010000463.1:0-3310 GCA_046046045.1 Pseudomonadota bacterium
GGGGCAGCTTGCGCTCCAGGATCTGCAGCTCGCGCCGCACGGTGGGGAAGTCGACCCAGTGGTAGAGGCAGCGGCGCTTCACCGCGTCATGGATCTCGCGCGTCCGGTTGGAGGTGAGCACCACGACAGGCGGCTCGGCCGCCTTGATGGTGCCAATCTCGGGGATGGTGATCTGGAAGTCGGACAGCACTTCCAGCAGGAAGGCCTCGAAGGGTTCGTCGGCGCGGTCGAGTTCGTCGATCAGCAGCACCGGCGCCACCGGGTTGGCCGGATCGATGGCCTTGAGCAGGGCGCGCTGGATGAGGAAACGCTCGCTGAAGAGTTCGGCCGCCAGGGCCTGGCGATCGGCACCCGTGCCTTCGGCGAGACGGATTTCCAGCATCTGGCGGGCGTAGTTCCACTCGTAGGCCGCGCCGGCCAGGTCCAGGCCTTCATGGCATTGCAGGCGGATCAGCGGGCGGCCCAGCATGGCCGCCAGCGTCTTGGCGATCTCGGTCTTGCCCGTGCCCGGCTCGCCTTCGAGGAAGACCGGCCGGCCCAGGCGCAGGGCCAGGTGCACCACGGTGGCCAGCGAACGCTCGGGCACGTAGTCCAGTGCCAGCAGGCGGGCTTCGGTCTCGTCGATGCTGGCGGGCAGGGCGGTGGTCGGGTTCAGCGGTGGGGTGGCAGCCATGATGGGAATGCGGGGCGATGTCGCGCAGCCCGGCAGAGGGGAAGGCCGGGCGGGGGCGGAAAGAAGAACGGCGCGGACTCAGCCGCGCCGTTTGCATCATGCCCGGTCAGCCGGGCAGCCGCTTCAGGCAGCAGCCACGGCGCGGCCGGCCAGCACCGGGATCAGCGCGGCGCGGTAGTCGGCCGAGCCATGCAGGTCGCTGTTCAGGCCGTCGGCGCTGACGGTCACGCCGGCTGCAGCCGCCTGGCTCCAGCTGGCGTTCAGCGCGGCTTCGATGGCGGTGGCGCGGAAGACGCAGGCACCGGCGCCGGTCACCGCCACGCGGGCGCCGCCGGCCGTCTTGGCCACGAACACACCCACCAGCGAGAAGCGCGAGGCCGGCTGGACAAACTTCTGCCACGAGGCCTTCTCGGGGATGGGGAAGCTCACCGAGGTGATGACCTCGCCGGGCTGCAGCGCGGTTTCGTACAGGCCCTTGAAGAAGTCGTCGGCGGCGATGCTGCGGCGATCGGTGTTGATCGTCGCACCCAGGGCCAGGGTGGCGGCCGGGTAGCAGGCGGCCGGGTCGTTGTTGGCCAGGCTGCCGCCGATGGTGCCGCGGTTGCGAACCTGACGGTCACCGATCCTGCCGGCCAGGTCGGCCAGGGCCGGAATGGCCGCAGCCACTTCCTTGCTGGCCGCCACGGTGGCGTGGGTGGTCATGGCACCGATGGTGACGGTGCCACCAGCCACGGTGATGCCCTTGAGGTCGGCAATGCTGCCCAGGTCGATGACCGTGGACGGCGCGGCCAGGCCCAGCTTCATCGAGGCCAGCAGGGACTGGCCGCCGGCGATCAGCTTGGCATCGTCGGCCGCGGCCGCACGGGCTGCGTCAGCCACCGAGGCGGGGGTTTGATAGGCAAATGCTTGCATGGAGGAACTCCTCGTGTTCTGGGCTGTCGGTGCGGCTTATTGGACGCTGCGGGCAGCTTGCCACACGGTGTGCGGCGTGGCGGGCATGGGCACGTTCTTCACGCCCAGGGCATGGCAGATGGCGTTGATCACGGCCGGGGGCGAACCGATGGCACCGGCTTCGCCGCAGCCCTTCACACCCAGCGGATTGTGGGTGCAGGGCGTGCCCTTGGCGGTCTCGACCACCAGGTTGGGCAGGTTGTCGGCGCGCGGCATGGCGTAGTCCATGTAGCTGCCGCTGACCATCTGGCCGGTTTCCTCGTCGTAGATGGCGTGTTCGAGCAGGGCCTGGCCCACGCCCTGGGCGATGCCGCCATGCACCTGGCCTTCGACGATCATGGGGTTCACCACGTTGCCGAAGTCGTCCACCGCCGTGAAGCGGTCGACCCGCACCGCGCCGGTGGCGGTGTCCACTTCCACTTCGGCGATGTAGGTGCCCGCCGGGTAGGTGAAGTTGCTCGGGTCGTAGAAGGCGTTTTCGTTCAGGCCGGGTTCCAGCTTGTCGTGCGGGAAATTGTGCGGCACGTAGGCGGTCAGCGAGACGCTGGCGAAGGGCACGCTCTTGTCCGTGCCGGCCACCTTGAAGTTGCCGTTTTCGAACACGACGTCGGTGTCGGCCGCTTCCATCAGGTGGGCGGCGATCTTCTTGCCCTTGGCGATGACCTTGTCCACGGCCTTGATGATGGCCGTTCCACCCACGGCCAGCGAACGCGAGCCGTAGGTGCCCATGCCGAACAGCACCTTGCTGGTGTCGCCGTGCACGATGTCCACGTCTTCCATGGGGATGCCGAGCTTGTCGGCCACCACCTGGGCGAAGGTGGTCTCGTGACCCTGGCCATGGCTGTGCGAGCCGGTGAAGATGGTCACCTTGCCGGTGGGATGCACGCGCACCTCACCGGCCTCGAACAGGCCGGCCCGGGCGCCCAGGGCGCCGGCAACCGCCGAGGGAGCGATGCCGCAGGCCTCGATGTAGCAGCTGTAGCCCAGGCCGCGCTTGAGGCCCTTGGCCGCCGAAGCCGCCTTGCGGGCAGCAAAGCCGGCCACGTCGGCCAGCTCGATGGCGCGGGTCAGCGTGGCGTTGTAGTCGCCCGTGTCATAGGTCAGGCCCACCGGGGTGGGATAGGGGAAGGTGGTGATGAAGTTGCGGCGACGCAGCTCGGCCGGGTCCATGCCCAGCTCGTGAGCGGCCGTCTCGACGATGCGCTCCAGCAGGAAGGTGGCCTCGGGGCGGCCGGCGCCGCGGTAGGCGTCCACCGGCGAGGTGTTGGTGAACACGGCGTTCACCTCGCACCAGATCTTGGGCGTCTTGTACTGACCGGCCAGCAGGGTGGCGTAGAGGATGGTCGGCACGGCCGACGCGAAGGTCGACAGGTAGGCGCCCAGGTTGGCCGTGGTCTTGACCTTCAGGCCCAGGAAGTTGCCGTCCTTGTCCAGGGCCAGCTGGGCCTCGGAATCATGGTCGCGGCCATGGGCGTCGGAGAGGAAGGCCTCGCCACGCTCGCAGGTCCACTTGATGGGACGGCCGACCTGCTTGGAGGCCCAGACCAGGGCGGTCTCCTCGCCGTACAGGAAGATCTTGGCGCCGAAGCCGCCACCCACGTCGGGCGCGACCACGCGCATCTTGTGCTCGGGGATGCCCAGCACGAAGGCGCACATCAGCAGGCGCTCGACGTGCGGGTTCTGGTT
>JBJOKP010000464.1:0-3299 GCA_046046045.1 Pseudomonadota bacterium
CGGCCCAGGAGGACGGCGCGTCCAGCACCTCGCCCAGCACGAAACGCATGGCGGTGAGCGGCGCGGAATAGACGGGGGTGGCGGCGGCAGCGGACATGGGGACTCCTCGGCGGCAGGCGGAGCGAGGCACATGCCGCCCATCGGACAGGGATGCAGGGATGCAGGGATGCAGGGATGCGGGAATGCAGTGACGGGGCAGCCAGCGGCGGGGCAGGCGCCCAGGCCGCGCGCAGGCGCAGCCTGGCAGGATCAGGCTGCCTGCTTCTTCTGCGCGCCCAGATAGGTCTCGATCACGCGGGGATCGCTGCGCAGCTGTTCGGCCGGGCCTTCGAGCACGATGGCGCCGGTCTCGATCACGTAGCCGTAGTCGGCCACCTCGAGCGCGGCGCGGGCGTTCTGCTCGATCAGCAGGATGGAGGCGCCAGCCTCGCGCAGGGTCTCGATGATGCGGAAGATCTCGCGCACGATGAGCGGGGCCAGGCCCAGGCTGGGCTCGTCCAGCATGAGCAGCTTGGGCTTGCTCATCAGGGCGCGGCCCACGGCCAGCATCTGGCGCTCGCCACCCGAGAGCGTGCCGCTCTGCTGGGTGCGACGTTCCTTGAGCCGGGGGAAGAGGCCGTAGACCCGCTCCAGTTCCTCCATCCAGGCCTTGTTGCCGGCACGCATCTGGCGCCAGCCGCCCAGCACCAGGTTGTCCTCGACCGACATGCTGGAGAACAGCTCGCGCTTCTCGGGCACCAGGGCCAGGCCGCCGTGCACCCGTTCTTCCAGCGTCACGCCGGCCAGGTCCTGGCCGTCGAACCTGACCTGGCCGCGCGAGGGCAGCACGCCCATCAGGGCATTCAGCAGGGTGGACTTGCCGGCGCCGTTGGGGCCGATCACGGTGACCACCGCCCCCGGCGCCAGGCGCAGGTTCAGGCCGGTGAGCACCTCGGCACGGCCGTAGCCGGCGTGCAGGTCGTGGACGGAAAGCAGATCGTTCATCGCCATGTCTCGCTCGCTCAATGCTCCGTGCCCAGGTAGGCCGCGCGCACCTGCGGGCTGGCCTGCACCTCGGCGGGCGTGCCCTCGATCAATCGGGTGCCGAACTCCATCACCACGATGCGGTCGGTGAGGTTCATGACGAAGTCCATGTCGTGTTCCACCAGCAGGATGCTCATGCCCTCGTCCTTGAGCTGGCGCAGCACGGCGGCCAGGGCCTGCTTCTCCTTGTGGCGCAGGCCGGCGGCGGGTTCGTCCAGCAGCAGCAGGGCCGGGTCGGTGGCCAGGGCGCGGGCGATTTCCATCAGGCGCTGCGGGCCCAGGGCCAGGTTGCCGGCCAGCTCGTGCATCTGCTCGCCCATGCCGATGCGCTTCAACTGCTTCTCGGCTTCCAGGAAGAGGCGCTTCTCCTCGTCGCGGTCCAGGCGCAGCATGGCCTGCAGCACGCCGGCGTGGGAGCGCAGGTAGCCGCCCAGGGCCACGTTCTCCAGCACCGTCATGTCGGGCAGCATCTTCACGTGCTGGAAGGTGCGCGACATGCCGCGGCGGGCGATCTCGCGCGAGGCCAGACCGCTCACCACCTGGCCGCGGAACTTCACCGTGCCGCTGGTCAGACCCAGCACGCCGGTGATGAGGTTGAAGGTGGTGGACTTGCCCGCGCCGTTGGGGCCGATCAGGCCGACGATGTCGCCGGCACGGATGGTGAAGCTCACGTCGTTCACCGCCACCAGGCCGCCGAACTGCTTGCGGATCTTGTCGGCTTCCAGCAGCAGCTCGCCGCGGGCGGGCTTGCTGCGCTCTTCCAGGTGGTCGGCATCACCCCAGTCGCGCTGGCGCTGGGCAGAGGGGATCCAGCGGCCCAGCAGGCCCTGGCCCAGGCGGGCGATGTAGGGCCATAGGCCCTGCGGCGCAAAACGCAGCACGATCACCAGCACCAGGCCGAAGACGATGACCTCGTAGTTGCCCGAGGAGCCCAGCAGCTTGGGCAGCAGCACCTGCAGCTGGTCTTCCACCACCTTGACCAGGGCCGCGCCGGTGAAGGCGCCCCACACCGTGCCCACCCCGCCGATCACGGCCATGAAGAGGAACTCGATGCCCTTGCTGATGGCAAAGGGGCTGGGGTTGACGGTGCGCTGGAAGTGGGCGAACAGCCAGCCCGAGAGCGAGGCCAGCACGGCCGCGATCACGAAGACGATGACCTTGTAGCGGTAGGTCGAGATGCCCATGGCCTCGGCCATGGTGACCCCGCCCTTGAGCGCGCGGATGGCGCGGCCCGAGCGCGAATCCAGCAGGCGCGTCACGGCCACGGCGGCCACCAGGGCGACGATCCAGATCAGGTAGTAGTAGCTGCGGCCGGACTGCAGCGGCAGGCCGAAGAACTCGATCACCGGCACGCCCAGGATGCCGTCGTATTTGCCCAGGAACTCCATGTTGGACATGGCGTAGTAGAGCGACAGGCCCCAGGCGATGGTGGCCAGCGGCAGGTAGTGGCCGGACATGCGCAGGGTGATGGCGGCCAGCACCAGGGCCACGGCGATGGTGATGGCGATGCCCACCCACAGCGCCAGCCAGGGCGAGACGCCGAGCTTGGTGGAGAGGAAGGCCGAGGTGTAGGCGCCCAGGCCGACGAAGGCGGCCTGGCCGAAGCTGGTCAGGCCGGCCACGCCGGTGAGCAGCACCAGACCCAGGGCGACAAGCGCCCACAGGCCGATGTAGTTGAGCTGGGTGATCCAGAACTCGGGCACCGGCAGCTGCGGCAGGGCCAGCAGCAGCAGGGCGAGCAGGAGGGGCAGGGGCTGGGAGGCGAACTTCATGATCGTCGGGCGGGCCGGCTGCAGGTCATTCTTCGTCGGAGTGCGGGTCGCGCAGCGAGCGCCACAGCAGCACGGGCAGGATGGCGGTGAAGACGATCACCTCCTTGAAGGCGCTGGCCCAGAAGGAGCCGAAGGACTCCAGCAGGCCCACGCCCACGGCCCCCACGGCGGCCAGCGGATAGCTGGAGAGGCCGGCAAACACGGCGGCCACGAAGCCTTTCAGGCCGATGAGGAAGCCGCTGTCGTAGAAGATGGTGGTCGAGGGGCCGATCAGCAGGCCCGAGAGCGCGCCGATGAAGGCCGCCATGGTGAAGCTGATGCGGCCCGCGCCATTGCTGGAGATGCCCATCAGGCGGGCGCCCAGGCGGTTGACCGCAGTGGCGCGCAGGGCCCGGCCCGACAGCGTCTTCTCGAAGAAGAGCCAGAGCATGACGATGAGGGCGGCCGAGGCCGAGATGATGATCACCGTCTGGCCCGAGAGCGTGAGGGCGCCGGCGCTGAAGC
>JBJOKP010000465.1:0-3281 GCA_046046045.1 Pseudomonadota bacterium
ATGGCGGGCATGGGCCAGGGCCTCGTCACGCTTGAGGGCCAGGAACTGCTCGCGGGCCTGCGCACCCAGGGCTGCCAGGCCCACCACGGCGTCAGCCTCCAGGGCGTCGCAGGCCTGGGCCAGGCTCTGCGGCAGCAGGGGGATGCCGCGGGCGTGCACCTGCGCCAGGCTGAGGGCGAAGAGATCGTCCGTGCAGGCTGGCGGGGCAGGCAGGGCGCGGTCCACGCCGTCCAGGCCGGCGGCGATCAGGCCGGCCGCGGCCAGGTAGGGATTGGCGCTGGCATCCGGCAGCCGCCACTCGAAGCGGCCAGGCAGGGTGCGCACGGTGCAGGTGCGGTTGTTGGGCCCCTGGGCCACGTAGGCCGGCGCCCAGCTGGTGCCCGACAGGCTTTCGCCCACCACCAGGCGCTTGTAGGAATTCACCGTGGGGGCGGCCAGGGCGCAGAGGGCTGCGCTGTGCTCCAGCACCCCGGCGACAAAGGCCTGACCCAGGCTGCTGAGGTGCTGGCCTGGCGTGACCACGCTGCCGCCCAGTTCCATCACGCGCGGGTCGAAGACGCAGCGGGTGGCCCGGCCGGCTTCGTCCTGCTCCCAGAGCGAGATGTGGAAATGCAGGCCGCTGCCCGGCTGGTCGGCAAAGGGCTTGGCCATCATGGAAAAGACCGCGCCGCGCTGCTCGGCCAGGTGCTGGGCGGCAAGCTTGAAGAGCATGAGGTGGTCGCAGCTGCGCAGCACCTCGTCATGCTCGAAGTTGACCTCGTACTGGCCCCAGGCATCTTCATGATCGATCTGCAGCACGGTGAGGCCGGCGGCTTCCAGCGCCCCGCGCAGGGCCTGCAGAAAGCCCAGCTGGCGCGGCAGGCTCTTCAGGTCGTAGCTGGGCTTGGCCAGGCGGTCGCAGGCGTCGAAGGGTAGCCAGCGCGCCGCCGCGCCAGGGGCATCGACCTGGCGCCTGAGCAGGAAGAACTCGGGCTCGATACCGATCTGCAGCTGCAGGCCGCGCTCGGCCAGGCGAGCCACCTGGCGGGCCAGGATCTGGCGCGGGCAGGCCTCGAAGGGTTCGCCATCCACGTAGCCGCTGCCCACGATGCGGGCCACGCCGGGCAGCCAGGGCAGGGCCGTCAGGCTGGCCAGATCGCCGCGGGCGTAGTACTCCGAGCGCGGGCCGTGGCGGCCCAGGCCGGTGCCGGCGATGGAGGGGCCGGCAAAGCCCGCACCGCTGGCCAGCACCGTGGCCAGCTGGTGCAGCGGCACGAGCTTGCCCTTGGCCACGCCCAGCAGGTCGGTGAACTGCACCAGCAGGGTGTCCACGCCCTGGCCGGCCAGCTCGCGGCTGGCCCGCTCCAGGGCGAGGCTGGATGCACCCTGGCTCGGTCCGGCGCCCTCACCCTCCTCAGCCAGGGCCTGCAGGGGGTCAGCCATTGATGCGGATCCAGGTGGTCTTGAGCTCGGTGTATTTGTCGAAGGCATGCAGGCTCTTGTCGCGGCCATTGCCGCTCTGCTTGAAGCCGCCGAAGGGCACGGTGATGTCGTCCTCGTCGTACTGGTTCACGTGCACGGTGCCGGCGCGCAGCTTGCGGGCCATGCGGTGGGCCCGGTCGATGTGGTCGCTCCACACGCTGGCCTGCAGGCCGTAGGGGCTGCCATTGGCCAGGGCCACGGCCTCGTCCTCGGTCTTGAAGCGCAGCACGCTGAGCACCGGGCCGAAGATCTCCTCGCGGGCGATCTTCATGCCCATGTCGACCCGGTCGAACACCGTGGGCGCCACGTAGTAGCCGCCGGTCTCGGCGCGCACCTGCTGGCCGCCGGCCACGCAGCGCGCGCCTTCGGCCTTGCCGGCATCGATGTAGCCCATCACGGTGCGCAGCTGCGTGTCATCCACCAGGGCACCCATCACCGTGGCCGCGTCCAGCGGGTCTGCCGGCTGGTACTTGGGCGCCTGGGCGGCGACGATCTCGACGAAACGGTCGGCCACGGCCTCGTGCACGAGCACGCGCGAGGGCGCGTTGCAGCTTTCGCCCTGGTTGAAGAACATGCTGCCGGCCACGGTCTTGGCGGCACGCTCAAGGTCGGCGAAGTCGTCGAAGACCACGAAGGCGCTCTTGCCACCCAGCTCGTTGTAGACCCGCTTGAGGTTGCTTCGGCCGGCGTAATCGAGCATGCGCCGGCCGGTGCGGGTGGAGCCGGTGAAGCCGATGGCGTCCACGTCCATGTGCAGGGCCAGGGCCTCGCCGGCCTCGTGGCCGTAGCCGGGCACGACGTTGAAGACGCCCGGGGGCAGGCCGGCTTCGACCGCCAGCTCGGCCAGGCGCAGGGCCGTGTAGGGGCTTTTCTCGCTGGGCTTGAGCACGACGGAATTGCCCGCGGCCAGGGCCGGGCCCAACTTCCAGGCCGCCATGATCATGGGGTAGTTCCAGGGCACGATGCAGCCGATCACCCCCATGGGTTCACGCGTGATCAGGGCCAGGGCATTCGATGCCGTGGGGGCGATCTCGTCATAGATCTTGTCCACTGCCTCGGCGTACCAGGCGATGGTGCGGGCCGTGGCCGAGACATCCACCGAGAGGGCGTACTGGATGGGCTTGCCCATGTCCAGGCATTCCAGCAGGGCCAGTTCATCCTTGGCGGCGAGGATCTTGTCGGCAAACTTCTGCAGGATCTTCTTGCGCGCCGCCGGGGCCTTGCCGGCCCAGCGACCATCGTCGAAGGCCGCACGGGCCGCTCCCACGGCGGCATCGATGTCGGCCGCCTGGCCCCGTGTCACCTCGCCCAGCACCCGGCCGTCGATGGGGCTGGTCTTGGTGAAGGTGGCCGGCTGGCCTGCGCTGCCGAGTGCCGCCACCCGTTCGCCCTGGATGACCGAGCGGCCATCGATCTTCAGCGCCGCGGCGCGTTCATGCCAGTTCGGAACGGCGGGGGTCTTGCTCTGGGGAGCGTTCATGTCGGTATCTCCTGCAGGAAAGGCACAGGCCAGCGCCCGGTGGGGCAGCTGGCCTGCGTGGCAGAGGGGAGTGGGCGGCCTCAACAGGCCAGTGGGATAAAGCCGATCAGAAGCTCACCACCACCGAGGTGGCGATCAGGCTGTTGTTCTTGCTGTAGCTGCCGTCCTTCAGGTCGATGAAGACCGGTTGGGTGGCCCGATCGAGGCGGTACTCGGCCTTGAAGGTGGTGTTGAGGTTGAAGAGGTAGGAGGCGCCCAGGGTCAGGGCCATGCGGTTGGCGCCCAGTTCGGGGTTGATGCCGTTGCCATCCGGACCAATGCCGTTGCGGTCATCGGCCGC
>JBJOKP010000466.1:0-3280 GCA_046046045.1 Pseudomonadota bacterium
GCCGCGAGGGCAGCGGGATGGGGGCCCGACGATAACCCCGCCCCCGGACTCAGCGGTGGTCGGGGCCGGGGGAGCCGCCCTGGCGCAGGACAGAGGCCTGGGCGCGGATCGCCGCGCGCTCTTCGGGCGCCAGCTTCTCGACATGCAGCCACTGCCGCGCCAGCCGCGGGTGCTGGGCGAAGCGTGCCTCGTGGCGCAGCAGAAAGTCCCAGTACAGCGTCGTGAACGGGCAGGCGCTGGGGCCGGTGCGTTCGCCCGGACGGTAGCGGCAGCTGCGGCAGTGGTTGCTCATGCGCTCGATGTAGCGGCCGCTGGCCACGTAGGGCTTGGTCGCCAGGTAGCCGCCATCGGCATGCTGGCTCATGCCCAGGGTGTTGGGTGCCTCGACCCACTCCACGGCATCGACATACACGGCCAGATACCACGCGTGCACCTGGCGCGGTTCGACGCCCAGCAGCAGGGCGTAGAGCCCGGTCACCATCAGGCGCTGGATGTGGTGGGCATAGCCGTGGTCCAGGGTCTGGGTGATGGCCTCGCGCAGGCAGGCCATGTCGGTCTGGCCGGTCCAGTACCAGGCCGGCAGGGGCGCGTGGGCACCGAGCGCGTTGTCGTCCAGCATGGTCGGCATGCGCAGCCAGTAGACGCCGCGCACGTATTCGCGCCAGCCCAGGATCTGGCGGATGAACCCCTCGGCCGAGGCCAGCGGCACGGCGCCGGCGCGCCAGGCCGCCTCGGCCCGGGCGATGACTTCGCGCGGGTCCAGCAAGTGCAGGTTGAGCGCGGCGCTCAACGCCGAGTGGTAGAGCCAGGGCTCGCCGGCCCAGATCGCGTCCTGGTAGCGGCCGAAGTCGGCCAGGCGGTGGGCGATGAAGTCGTCCAGCGCCACCAGGGCCTGGGTGCGCGTGAGCGGCCAGGCGAAGTGGTCCAGCCGGCCGGGGTGATCTGCAAAGCGCTGCCTCACCTCGGCGATCACCTGCCGCGTGATGGCATCGGGCTCGAAGCGCGGCGGCGCGGGCAGGTAGAGCCCAGGGCCGGCGCGACCGAAGCTTTCGCGGTTCTCGGCGTCGAAGTTCCAGGCCCCACCCACGGGAGTGCGGCCATCGGCCTCCATCAGCACGCCATGGAGACGCCGCATGGCGCGGTAGAAGCGCTCCATCTGCAGCGTGGCCTTGCCCTGCGCGTGGGCCTGGAACTGGTCGTGGCGGCAGAGGAAGTGGCGGTCGGCGCGTTCGTCCAGCGGCAGGCCGGCGGCGGCCACGGTGGCGCGCAGGTCCTCGCGCACCTGCCACTCACCCGCTTCGAGCATCACCACGCGCTGCGGCTGCCAGCGCCGGATCGCCTCACCCAGCAGGGCCGGCAAGGTGGTGGGTGCGGGCGAGGCCTCGGCCAGTTCGCCGATCGGCAGGCCGTCGACGCCCAGTGCCCGTCCGCCCAGCGCGAGGTAGTCCACCCGCAGCGGCGGCTCGTCAGGCGTGTCACCGCCCCGCATCAGCGCCGCCGCGAAATGCCGCATGGCGCTGAGGAAAAGGGCCGTGCGCACCTGGCTGCTCCACACCCTGGTGGACTCGCCCTCGGGCTCGGCCATCCACACGAGGTCCTGCGCCGCATCGATGCCGTCGAATGCGGCCGAGTGGCGATCCAGCTGGTCGCCCAGCACGACGACGAGGTGGCGGATGGGCGCCTGGAAACCCTGGCCGGCGCTCATGGGCGGGTCTTCTCCTGACCGCCTGGTGTGCCGCGGCGCTTGCGGCAGGCGTCCGAGCAGTAGCGCACCTCGTCCCAGACCTTGGCCCAGGCGCGGCGCCAGACCATGGGCCGGCCACAGGCCAGGCAGTCCTTGCGGGGCAGCTGGGCCTTGCGGCCGCTGGCATGGCGGGGTGGGGTGCTGGGCATCTCGGGGTGGGGGACAGTTGGCGACGAGACCGGCCTGCCTCGGCGCCGTGCGGGCGGGAGAGGGCGCGCATTCTGGTCAGCGCAGGCCGGTCCGGCGGTGCCCGGTCGGCATGGCCCGCCGCCATGGGGGGTCTTGCCGACCCGGCCCATCGCGGCCCTGTCCAGCCTCAGTGCCGGTAGCCGTAGGCGACGATCACTGCCTTGGCGGCGGGGCTCTTGAGGTAGTCGAGCAGGGCGCGGGCGGCGGGGTTTTTCTCGCCGGGCTTGAGCAGCACGACGTCCTGGCGGATCTCGCCGTAGAGGTTCTGCGGCACGCGCCACAGTGAGCCGGTGACCGGCTTGCCCGGCACGGCCACCTGGGAGAGGGCGGCGAAGCCGATCTCGGCATTGCCGCTGGACACGAACTGATAGGCCTGGGCGATGCTTTCGCCGGTCACGATCCTGGGGGCCAGCGCTTCGGCCAGGTCACGCGCCTTGATGACTTCCATGGCCGCGGCGCCGTACGGGGCCGTCTTGGGGTTGGCGATGGCGATGCGGCTGATCTTGGCCGATCCCAGCACCGCGCCCTGGTCATCGACCAGGCCAGGCTGGCTGCTCCACAGCACCAGCTGGCCGATGGCATAGGTGTAGGCGCTGCCGGCCACGCCATGGCCGTCCTTGATGAGCTTGGCGGGGGTCTCGTCATCGGCGGCAAGCAGCACCTCGAAGGGTGCACCGCCGGCGGTGATCTGGCTGTAGAACTTGCCGGTGGCACCCGCAGACTGCTTCACCACATGGCCGGTGGCAGCGGTGTAGCCCTTGGCGATCTCGGCCAGGGGGCCGGCGAAATTGGCGGCCACGGCCACCAGCACCTCGGCTGCCGAGGCCGGTCCACAGAGGCTGGCCACGAATAGTGCGCAGCACGGCAGCGACAGCCGCGAGCAGGGCCGGCCGGGCGGCGCACTTGCACTGGCCAGTGCGGCGTAGGGGGCCAGGCGCTGGGTGCTGGGGTGAAGGCGGTGGGCCATGCAGGGGGGCGGGGAAAGTTGGCGACACGGGCCGCAGGGGCTGGGACGCTGCTGGTGAAGCAGGCCGGCAAGTACCGGCAAGTGTCGGCAAGCGCTCGCCCAGATCGCCGAAGGCCGCCGCAGCATAACCATCACCCCAGCAAGCGGCTGCCCCGCCCCGGGAAATGGACTTGCTCACCCCATCCGGCGCTGCTGTTCGAGGTGGCGGTAGACGGTGCTGCGGTGCACGCCCAGGCGCCGCGCCGCCTCGCTGACCCGGCCGCCGCATTCCGCCAGGGCCTGGGCGATGGCGCTGCGCTCCAGGGCGGCGAGGTCGGTCGTGGGGTCGCCGGCTTCGTCAGCACCGGCGGGTGGCGGTGCTGATCGGTTGATCGCGCTGG
>JBJOKP010000467.1:0-3277 GCA_046046045.1 Pseudomonadota bacterium
CATCCGCATCGTGTCGCGGGTGGCCATCGACGTGAAGGTCGAGGTGGACGAGACCGAGCTGTCGCGCGTCTTCGCCAACCTGTTCGAGAACGCCCGACGCTACGGCCGTTCGGAAGACGGCGTGGCACATGTGCAGGTGACCTATGCCCGCTCCGGCCAGTGGGTGGTGGTCAGCGTGCGCGACCAGGGCCCCGGCGTGCCCCAGGCCATGCTGAGCCAGCTGACCACGCCCTTCTACCGCGGCAATGCCGCGCGCACCCATGCCACGGGCGCCGGCCTGGGCCTGGCCATCGTGGACAAGACCATCATCCGCATGGGGGGCCAGTTCGAGCTGGCCAACGCGCCCGATGGCGGGCTGGTCGCGCATATCCGCCTGAAGCGGGTGGCTTGACGCAGGGACCTAACGTGGAGGCCTGGCGCCGGTGGCCTGAACCCAGGCCCCTGAGCCTGCGACCATGAACGGCAGGCCCGCCGTCCACGTTCAGCGGTGGCGCATGAGCGTACTCTTGCCGAACAGGGACTCGATCAGATCCACCGCCACCGCCGCCGTCTGGTTGCGCACGTCGAAGGCCGGGTTGAGTTCCACCACGTCCAGCGAGGCCAGTCGGCCCGAATCGGCAATCATCTCCATGCAGAGCTGGGCCTCGCGGTAGGTCGGCCCGCCCCGCACCGTGGTCGCCACGCCCGGCGCGATCTCCGGATCGAGGAAGTCGACGTCGAAGCTCACATGCAGATGGGTGTCGGCATCCAGCATGGCCAGGGCCAGCTCCATGCTGTGGCGCATGCCCATCTCGTCGATGTAGCGCATGTCGAAGACCTCCAGCCCCTGGGCATGGACCAGGCGCTTCTCGCCCTCGTCCACGCTGCGGATGCCGATCTGGCGCACCGAGCGTGGCGAGATGGCCGGCACGGCCCCCGACATGCTTGTCAGGGCCTCGGGGCCCAGGCCGCACAGGCAGGCCACCGGCATGCCGTGCAGGTTGCCGCTGGGCGTGATCTCGCTGGTGTTGAAGTCGGCATGGGCATCGAGCCACAACACGCGCAGTCGCCGGCCCTGGGTGCGGCAATGGCGCGCCACTGCGCTGATGGAGCCCACGCCCAGGCAGTGGTCACCACCCAGCATCACCGGCAGCCGGCCTGCACACAGTTCGGCATGCACGGCGTCATGCACCGCCTGGTTCCAGGCCACCACCTCGGCCAGGTGACGGTAGCCGTCCTCGGCGCCCCGCCAGGGGTTGGCGGGCCCGGCCAGGTTGCCGCGGTCCAGCACCTCGCAGCCACGCCCTTCCAGAGCTGCCACCAAACCGGCCACCCGCAGGGCTTCCGGCCCCATCGAGGCACCACGTGCAGAAGCCCCCACGTCGGTGGGCACGCCGATCAGGCTGAGGGCACGGTTCATCCAGGGGCCTCGGTGGAAGGGGCGAGGGTGAATCAGGAAGCAGGCAGCTCACCAGCCTCACATCAGCATCAAGCCGGCAGCCTCACATGTCCTCGGCAAAACGGCTGGGCTCGTCCATCCCACCCAGCTCGTAGGCGCTGACGATGTGGGACCAGGCCTGCTCGGCCGTCTCGACGAACTGGATCAGGTGCACGTCCTCGGGGTTGATCATGCCGGTGTCGACCAGGTGATCCAGGTCCAGCAGCTTCTCCCAGAAGCTGCGGCCGAAGAGCAGGATGGGCCGACGCCGGCACTTGCCGGTCTGCATCAGGGTCAGCGTCTCGAACAGCTCGTCCAGCGTGCCGAAGCCGCCCGGGAAACACACCAGGGCGATCGAGCGCATGAGGAAGTGCATCTTCCGCAGCGCGAAGTAGTGGAACTGGAAGCACAGCTCCGGCGTGATGTAGGGGTTGGGCGCCTGCTCGTGCGGCAGCACGATGTTGAGGCCGATGCTCTTGCCGCCGGCCTCGTAGGCACCGCGGTTGCCGGCCTCCATCACACCCGGCCCGCCGCCCGTGACCACATGGATGGGCTGGGCCAGCCGTGCTGCCGAGGTGGTGACGATGTGGGCGAAGCGGCGCGCCTCCTCGTAGTACTGCGACATCTCCAGTTGCTTCTCGGCGCGGCGGATCTGGCCGGCATCACCGCTGGCCCGGGCGGCATCAAGGTCGGCCTGGGCATCTTCTGGCGCCTTGATGCGTGCGCTGCCGAAGATGACGATGGTGGACTCGATGCCCTGCTCGCGCTGGATCAGCTCGGGCTTGAGCAGTTCGAGCTGCATGCGTACCGGCCTGAGCTCGTCGCGCAGCAGGAAGTTCATGTCGGTGAACGCCAGGTGGTAGGCGCTCTCCGGCCCGTCATAACGCGACAGGCCGGTGCGGGCGGCATCCTCGACGGCCGAGGGGAAGTTGCGGGCGGTCAGGTGGACACGCTTGTCCATGGGAAATCCTTGGGTAGATGGAGAGGCCGCGCAGCCTGCAGGCCAGCCGCCAAATGAAAAGCCGCAGGTCCCGAAGGGGGCCATGCGGCTCGCATCATCAAATCTGGGTGAAGGTGACGAACGCCTTGCCGGCACGCCGGCGCCTCGGCGACGATCGACAGGGAGCGAAGGCGCGCCATGGGCAGGCACTGAGCCAGCGTCAGGGCGCTCGCCCGGCTCAGTTGGCCTTGCCTTCTTCGGCCTTGCGCTCGACCTGGGTCTTGGAGACCACCACCGGGCGACCCTTGAGGCGGTTGAGCGCCTGCTGCAGCGGGAAGTCCTCGGCCGTACCGTATTCGGGCAGGCGCGGCGCCGCTGCCCCGCTCTTGTCCTTGTTGGCCTCTTCCAGCTTGCGCAGCGCCTCCTCGCGGGCCTTCTCGCGCGCTGGATCCTTGTCCTTGTCGGCCACGCCGCCACCGGCTGTCAGATGACGGTCCAGGTCGGCCTCGCGCATCCGCAGGGCCGAGAACACGCTGCCTTCGGCGGTCTCGTCCACCAGCACGTCGGGCACGATGCCCTTGGCCTGGATGGACAGGCCAGAGGGTGTGTAGTAGCGCGCCGTGGTGATCTTCACCGCCGTGTTGGGCATGGGCAGGCGCGAGTTTTCCTGCTGCACCGAGCCCTTGCCGAAGGTCTGCGAGCCCATGACTATGGCGCGCTTGTGGTCCTTCAGCGCGCCGGCCACGATTTCGGAGGCCGAGGCCGAGCCCTCGTTCACCAGCACCACGATGGACACGGTCTTGTAGATGGCCGGCAGGCTGGCCAGGGGGTCGCTGCCATCGCGCGAATATTCGTACGGCGTGGCCTTGTACATGCGCTTGGAATCGGCGATCTGGCCATTGGTGGTCACCACCACCGCA
>JBJOKP010000468.1:0-3277 GCA_046046045.1 Pseudomonadota bacterium
CACGTGCCACCTTCACGCCATCGGCGGTGTGGGTGTCGATGAGCTGGCCCTGGCCCTGCCAGGTGGCGCGGATGGTGGCCAGGCGGTCGGCATGGGTGGAGCGGCCCGAGCGGAAGCCGAAGCCGGCGATGCGGGCATGTTCCTCGGCCGAGAGGTCGAAGCGGCCGGTGCGCGCCAGGACCGCACCGAAGAGCTCGGCCGTGCGGGCGCCATCCCGACCCAGCAGGTCGTAGATGAAACGCTCGAAGTTGCTGGCCTTGCTGATGTCCATCGAGGGGCTGGAGGTCTCGTAGGTCTCGGCCGTGCCGCGCACCCGGTAGCTGCCGGTGCGGAAGAACTCGTCCAGCACGTCGTTCTCGTTGGTCGCCACCACCAGCTGCTCGATAGGCAGACCCATCATGCGGGCCACATGGCCGGCGCAGACATTGCCGAAGTTGCCCGAAGGGACCGTGAAGCTCACCTTGGGCAGGTCGGCCAGCGTCGCCGCCGGGCCGCCCCAAGGCGACGCAGCCCCCCCGGGGGGTACCGAGGCATCGCCGAGGTTGGGGGCTCGTGACGTCGCCTGGAAGTAGCCGGCGAAGTAGTACACCACCTGGGCCAGCAGGCGGGCCCAGTTGATGGAGTTGACCGTGCCGATGCGGTAGGCGCGCTTGAAGGCCAGGTCGCTGCTGACGGCCTTGACGATGTCCTGGCAGTCGTCGAACACGCCCTCGACCGAGAGGTTGTGGATGTTCTCGTCCTGCAGGCTGAACATCTGGGCCTGCTGGAAGGGGCTCATGCGGCCCTGCGGGCTGAGCATGAAGACCCGCACGCCGCGCTTGCCACGCATGGCGTATTCGGCCGCGCTGCCGGTGTCGCCCGAGGTGGCGCCCAGGATGTTGAGGCTCTCGCCGCGCCGGCCCAGCTCGTATTCGAACAGCTGGCCCAGCAGCTGCATGGCCATGTCCTTGAAGGCCAGGGTCGGGCCGTTGGACAGGGCTTCGATGTACAGGCCGGGCTCCAGCGGCCGCACCGGCACGATGGCGGCCGAGCCGAAGATCTCGGCCGTGTAGGTGCGCTCGACCAGGCGCTTGAGATCAAGCGGCGGGATGTCGTCGATGTAGAGCGAGAGGATCTCGAAGGCCAGCTCCGGATAGCTAAGCTCGCGCCAGCGCGCCAGGGTGGCGGCGCTCACCTGGGGATAGGCCTGGGGCAGGTAGAGCCCGCCATCGGGCGCCAGGCCCTCCAGCAGGATCTCGCAGAAACGGCGCGGCGTCTGGTCGCCGCGGGTGCTGATGTACTTCATGATGGGCTCGATCGGCGGCGGGCGTTCAGGCCAGCTCTTCCTTGCGCAGGCTCACGATGGGGCTGAGCACCGTGGGCAGGGCCTGCATCTGGGCCAGGGCGGCGCGCAGCGGGCCTTCGACGGTCTCGTGCGTGAGGATGATGAGGTCGGTCTGCTTCTCGCCCTCGGCGCTTTCCCGCTGCAGCACGGCGTCGATGGAGACATCGGCGTCGGCCAGGATGCGGGTGATGGCGGCCAGCACGCCCTTCTGGTCGGCCACGCACAGGCGCAGGTAGAAGCTGGTGCGCACCTGGGCGATGGGCAGGATGGGCGTGGCCTGCAGGGCATCGGGCTGGAAGGCCAGATGCGGCACGCGGTGGCCGGGGTCGGCGCTGTGCAGGCGGGTGATGTCGACGAGGTCGGCGATCACGGCGCTGGCGGTGGGTTCGCTGCCCGCGCCCTTGCCGTAGTACAGCGTGGTGCCCACGGCATCACCCTGCACCATCACGGCATTCATGGCGCCTTCGACATTGGCGATCAGGCGCCTGGTCGGCACCAGGGTGGGATGCACGCGCAGCTCGATGCCGCCCACGTCGTCGCGGCGCTTGGCGATGCCCAGCAGCTTAATGCGGTAGCCCAGCTGCTCGGCATAGCGGATGTCGGCCGCCGCCAGCCGGGTGATGCCTTCCACATGGGCCTTGTCGAACTGCACCGGCACGCCGAAGGCGATGGCGCTCATGATGGTGGCCTTGTGGGCGGCGTCGACGCCTTCGATGTCGAAGGTCGGGTCGGCCTCGGCATAACCCAGGCGCTGCGCTTCCTTGAGCACGGCGTCGAAGTCCAGCCCCTTGTCGCGCATCTCGCTGAGGATGAAATTAGTCGTGCCGTTGATGATGCCGGCCACCCACTGGATCTGGTTGGCCGTCAGGCCCTCACGCAGGGCCTTGATGATGGGGATGCCCCCGGCCACCGCCGCCTCGAAGGCCACGACCACGCCCTTGGCGCGGGCCGCCGCGAAGATCTCGGTGCCATGCACTGCCAGCAGGGCCTTGTTGGCGGTGACCACATGTTTGCCCGCGGCAATCGCCTCCAGCACCAGGGCCTTGGCGATGCCGTAGCCACCGATCAGCTCGACCACGATGTCGATCTCGGGGTTGGCGATGACCTGGCGGGCATCGTTCACCACCTGGGCGGCGTCACCCACCACCTCCTTCGCGCGGACCACGTCCAGGTCGGCCACCATGGTGATGGCAATGCCACGACCGGCACGGCGGCGGATCTCCTCCTGGTTGCGAGCCAGCACCTTGAAGGTGCCGGAGCCAACAGTACCGATGCCGAGCAGGCCGACTTGGATGGGTTTCATGGTGAGCACGGAGGGCGCTGTGACGCGCCTTGTCAGGGGGAGGAGGAAAGAGGCGAAGGATCGGGCAGGACCGCCATCCGCCAGCTGTGCGGCTGGCGCCCGCCCGTGTGAGGCGGGCGCGGCTCAGGTGCCGTGGCGGCGCCGGTACATCTCGAGGAAGCCGGCCAGGCGGCCGATGGCCACGCGCAGGTCGTCCTCATGGGGCAGGAAGACGATGCGGAAGTGCTGGTGGTCCGGGTAGTTGAAGCCCGAACCCTGCACCAGCATCACGCGGGTGGCGCGCAGCACTTCCATGAAGAACACGCGGTCGTCGGCGATGGGATAGATGGCCGGATCCAGGCGCGGAAACATGTAGAGGGCGGCCTGGGGCTTCACGCAACTCACGCCCGGGATGGCGGTGATGAGCTCATAGGCCAGGTCGCGCTGGCGGCGCAGGCGGCCACCTTCCTTGATCAGGTCGTTGATGCTCTGGTAGCCGCCCAGGGCGGTCTGGATGGCGAACTGGCCGGGCACGTTGGAGCCGAGCTTGAGGTTGGCCAGCATGTTCAGGCCCTCGATGTAGTCCTTCGCGCGCGACTTGTCGCCCGAGATGACCATCCAGCCGGCCCGGTAGCCGCAGGCCCGGTAGGCCTTGGAGAGGGAGTTGAAGG
>JBJOKP010000469.1:0-3273 GCA_046046045.1 Pseudomonadota bacterium
CACGGCCATCTTCGCCAACATGAAGGCCTTCCTGGTCAACCGGGTGGGTGACTTCGGCTTCATCCTGGGCATCGGCCTGATCGCGGCCTACGCCGGCACCCTCAACTATGCCGAGACCTTCGGCAAGGCAGCCGAATATTCGAAGCTGGCTTTCCCGGGCACCGAGTGGCAGCTCATCACCGTCACCTGCATCTGCCTGTTCATCGGTGCCATGGGCAAGAGCGCGCAGTTCCCCCTGCACGTCTGGCTGCCCGATTCAATGGAAGGCCCGACCCCGATTTCTGCGCTGATCCACGCCGCCACCATGGTGACGGCCGGCATCTTCATGGTCGCGCGCATGTCGCCGCTGTTCGAGCTGTCCGACACCGCGCTCAACCTGATCCTGATCGTCGGCTCGATCACGGCGCTGTTCATGGGTTTCCTGGGCATCATCCAGAACGACATCAAGCGTGTGGTGGCCTACTCGACCCTCTCGCAGCTCGGCTACATGACGGTGGCGCTGGGCGCCTCGGCCTACTCGGTCGCCGTCTTCCACCTGATGACGCACGCCTTCTTCAAGGCTCTGCTGTTCCTCGGTGCCGGCTCGGTCATCATCGGCATGCACCATGACCAGGACATCCGCAACATGGGCGGCCTGCGCAAGTACATGCCCATCACCTGGATCACCTCGCTGCTGGGCAGCCTGGCGCTGATCGGCACGCCTTTCTTCGCTGGCTTCTACTCGAAGGACTCGATCATCGAGGCCGTGCACGCCAGCCATCTGCCGGCCGCGCACTGGGCCTACTACGCCGTCATCATCGGCGTGTTCGTGACGGCTTTCTACTCGTTCCGGATGTACTTCCTGGTCTTCCACGGCAAGGAGAACTTCCACGACAAGCCCTTCCCGCCGCCCGCACATGACGACCATGCGCACGACGACGCGCATGACGATCACGGCGCCGCCCATGATGATCACGGCCACGGCCATGCCCACACGCCGCACGAGTCGCCCTGGGTCGTGACCGCGCCGCTGCTGCTGCTGGCCATCCCGTCGGTGGTGATCGGGTACCTGACCATCGGCCCGCTGGTGCACGGCGAGTTCTTCAAGGACGCCATCTTCGTCAACAACGAACTGCACCCGGCCATGGAAGAGCTGGCGCACGAGTTCCACGGCGCCGTCGCCATGGGCCTGCATTCCTTCACCTCGCTGCCTTTCATCCTGGCCCTGGCCGGTGTGGTCACCGCCTACGTGTTCTACATGGTCGCGCCGAGCATCCCGGCCGCCTTTGCCCGTGCACTGGCACCGCTGATCAAGATCGGCGAGAACAAGTACTACCTCGACTGGTTCAACGAGAACGTGCTCGCTGCCGGCGCCCGCCTGCTGGGTCGGGGCCTGTGGAAGGGTGGCGACGTCGCCATCATCGACGGTCTGGTCATCAACGGTTCCGCACGCGTGGTGGGCTGGATCTCGGCCATCGCCCGCCTGGGCCAGACCGGTTACATCTATCACTACGCCCTGGTCATGCTGGTCGGTGTGGTCGCGCTGATGACCTGGTTCGTCCTGCTGCACCGCTGAGCGGGGAAACAAGAATATGGCCTACCTCTCGCTTGCTATCTGGCTGCCGATCGCCTTCGGCGCCGTCATCATCGCCCTCGGTCGCGACAACAACGCCAATGTGGTGCGCTGGCTCGCCCTCGTCGGCGCGGTGGTTAGCTTCCTGATCACCCTGCCGCTGGTTGGCAACGGCTTCGACCTGGCCACGCCGGCCCTGCAGTTCCAGGAGAACCTGCCCTGGATCGAGCGCTTCAACGTGCGCTACCACCTGGGCGTGGACGGCATCGCCGTGTGGTTCGTGCTGCTCACCGCCTTCATCACCATCATCGTGGTGATCGCCGCCTGGGAAGTCATCACCGAACGTGTGCACCAGTACATGGGCGCCTTCCTCATCCTCTCAGGGCTGATGGTGGGCGTGTTCTGTGCCGCCGACGGCCTGCTGTTCTACGTCTTCTTCGAAGCCACGCTGATCCCGATGTACATCATCATCGGCGTGTGGGGCGGTCCGCGCCGAGTCTATGCTGCCTTCAAGTTCTTCCTGTACACGCTGGCCGGCTCGCTGCTGATGCTGATCGCGCTGATCTTCCTGTACATCAAGTCGGGCGGCAGCTTCGACCTGGCGGTGTGGCACAAGCTCAAGCTGCCGATGGACGCGCAAAGCCTGCTGTTCTTCGCCTTCTTCGCCGCCTTTGCCGTCAAGGTGCCGATGTGGCCGGTGCACACCTGGCTGCCCGATGCCCACGTCGAGGCGCCCACCGGTGGCTCGGTCGTGCTGGCGGCCATCATGCTCAAGCTGGGCTGCTACGGCTTCCTGCGCTTCTCGCTGCCCATCGCGCCGGACGCCGCCCACCACTACGCGCCCTTCATCATCACCCTGTCGCTCATCGCGGTGATCTACATCGGGCTCGTGGCCCTGGTGCAGACCGACATGAAGAAGCTGGTGGCCTATTCGTCCATCGCCCACATGGGCTTCGTCACCCTGGGCTTCTTCATCTTCAGCGAACTGGGCATCTCCGGTGGCCTGGTGCAGATGATCAGCCACGGTTTTGTCTCGGGCGCCATGTTCCTGTCCATCGGCGTGCTGTACGACCGCGTGCATTCGCGCGAGATCGCGGCCTACGGTGGCGTGGTCAACAAGATGCCCAAGTTCGCCGCGCTGGCGGTCTTCTTCGGCATGGCCAACTGCGGCCTGCCGGGCACGGCCGGCTTCATCGGCGAGTGGATGGTCATCCTGGGCGCCGTGAAGTTCAACTTCTGGATCGGTCTGCTCGCCGCCACCGCCCTCATCCTGGGCGCGGCCTACACGCTGTGGATGATCAAGCGCGTCTACTTCGGCGACGTCACCAACCATCACGTGGCCGAACTCACCGACATCAACAGCCGCGAGTTCCTCATGCTCGGCCTGCTGGCCGTGGCCACGCTGGTCATGGGCCTGTACCCCAAGCCCTTCACCGACGTGATGCACAGCTCCGTGATCGAGCTCATGCGCCACGTCGCCGTCTCCAAGCTGTGAACCTCCCGCCGAGCACCCCATGACAACCTCGAACTGGCTCGCCGTGTTTCCCGAGATCCTCCTGCTGGTGATGGCCTGCGTCATCGCCATCGTTGATCTCTTCGTCACCTCGCCCAAGCGCACGCCCACGCTGCTGCTCAGCGTGGCCACCCTGGTCTGCGTCGGCCTGCTGCACCTCAATGCCTTCGGCGAAGGCAGCACGCAGTACGTCATGGGCCGCATGCTG
>JBJOKP010000470.1:0-3270 GCA_046046045.1 Pseudomonadota bacterium
CAGGTCCAGCGAGATGTTGCGTTCGCTGCGCACGCCTTGCGCGGCGGCGGCGGCCTGCTGGGCCTGGGCAGGCGAGGCGCTCAGCAGGGCGAGGCCCATGACGGTCGCCAGAGCGGTGGACAGGAAAGCGCGGTGGGTGCGGAGCATGGTGGATTCCTTGGGGTGTGGCAGTAGGGCGATGTTTCTGCGACCGCTGTGCTGCAGGCCGTGCCGCCACTGTAGGAATCCGCGCCCGGTCCCGCCATGCGGAGGGTGACGGGCGCCGCACCGTAGAACTACGGAGTGCCTGCGCCTGCCGCGGGCGGCGCCGGGCCAGTCCCGCCTTCGCCTTCCCCTTCCCCTTCACCTTCCACCAGCACCGCGTATTGGCGGATCAGCTGGGCCAGCGACTCGGCCTGCAGCTTGGCGAAGAGGTTGGCGCGGTGGCTCTCCACCGTGCGGGGCGAGAGGCCCAGGGCGCGGCCAGCCTCCTTGTTGGTGAGGCCGGCGACGATGAGGCCCAGCACCTCGCGTTCACGCTCGCTCAGCTGGGCGTAGCGCTCGCGGGCCTCGCGGTCGGCGGCGTTGCGGGCGCGCAGGCGGGCATGCTGGCGGATGGCCTGCTGCAAGGTCTCGATGAGCAGGTCGTCCTCGACCGGCTTTTCCAGGAACTCGGCCGCGCCGCTCTTGAAGGCGCGCCGGCACAGCTCCACCGTGCCATGGCCGGTGAGCATCACCACGGGGGTGTCGACGCCGCGGGCCTGCAAGGCCTCCAGCACGCTAAAGCCGCTGCGGCCGGGCATGCGCACATCGAGCAGGATGACGCCGATGGCCTCGCGGTCCAGCCCGGCCAGAAAGGCCACCGGATCGGCCCAGGTCTGCACCCGCAGGCCCACGGTGGCGATGAGCAGGGCCAGGCTCTCGCGCACCGCCTCGTCGTCATCGACCAGCTGGATCAGGGGGCTGTGGGTGGTCGGGGTGGCGGACAGGGTCATGGTCGTGTGATGCCGTTCAGGCAGAGGCCGTGCCGATGGCCAGCGGCAGGCGCAGGCAGAACACCGCCCCGTGGCGCGATCTGTTGTCGGCCGCGGCGGCGGCCAGGTCCGCGGGCGGCACCGCGGCACCGGCCGGCGGATCGGCCCGGTTCCAGGCCTGCAGCTCGCCCTGCATGGCCTGGGTGAGGTGCTCGGCCAGGCTCAGGCCCAGGCCCAGGCCCCCCGCGCCACTCGCGCGGCGGGTGTAGAAGGGCTCGAAGAGGTGGGGCAGGGCGTCGGCCGGGATGCCCGGGCCGCTGTCGATGACCTGCAGCTCGGCCAGCGCGGACGCCCTGCCGGGTTGCGGCGCCGTGGCCGCCGGCAGCCAGAGCCAGAGGCGGCGCGCCGGCCCGTCGGGCAGGGTCTCCAGCGCCTGCAGCGCGTTCATGAGGAGGTTGTGCAGCACCTGCTGCAGGGCCACGGGGTCGGCCTGGACGATGGGGCCGGGGTGGGTGGCCTCGGCCAGAAGATCAGCCCGCACGCCGCGGCGTTGGCATTCGGCCTGCAGCAGGTCCAGGCATTCCCGCGCGGCGGCCGCCAGATCCACGTGGGACAGCGCCTGGCCGGGGGCCACGGCCGGCCGTTCGATCAGGCGGCGCAGGCGCTGCAGCACCTCGGTGGCGCGGCGGGCCTGGGCGGTGGCGCGGGCCAGGGCGGCGCGGGCCAGGGGCAGGTCGGGCTCGTCGTCCTCATTCACGGCCAGCAGGCGTTCGGCGGCTTGGCTGCTGGCCAGCACGGCCGTGAGCGGCTGGTTCAGCTCATGGGCCATGCCGGCGGCGAGTTCACCCAGGCGGCCCAGCTGGGCCAGCTGGCCGCGCCGCAGCAGTTCCTCGGCCCGGGCGCGGGCCTGCACCTGGCGCAGCAGGCTGGCCCCGCCCAGCCGCAGCGCCAGCAGCAGCAGGCCGGCGGCCAGCAGCGGCGCAGCCGCCACATCCGCCAGACCGAAGCGGCGCTCGGCCCGCAGGATGAAGGGCTGGCTGCGGCTGGCCAGGGGCTTGGTCAGCACCAGGGGCCAGGCCAGGGGGGCTGACTCGGCCAGCCCCGCCGGCCGGCCGGGCTGGGCGATGTAGGGGCGTTCGGTCGTCTCCGGCCTGGAAAGGCGAGGGGCCGGCGGTGCCGGCGCGGCATCAACCGCCGCGTCCAGACCCAGCTGCAGGCGGGCGCGGCCTGCGCTGCCATCGCTCCAGTCCGGCGGGCGGGGCCAGAGGCGGGCCAGGTCGATGTGCAGGGCATGGCTGGCGCCGCTGCCGGCCCGCACCAGCCAGTAGCGACCCTGAGCCAGTTCGGCGTGGGCCAGGGCGGCGGCGCCGGTCTGGCGCGAGAGGGCCTCGGCGGCCGCAAGTTCAATCGCCAGCGAGCTGGCCGTGGCGTCAGCCTCGGGGGGCACCGCGTCGGCCTTGCGGGGGGCGCCGTCCCAGTCCTGGTCCGCCAGGCGCCGCCGGACGGCCAGGATCTGCGGGTAGAGCGCCGGCAGGCGCTGGGTGGCCGCCAGGGTTGCCGCACCTCGGCCGCTGCCGGCCGGCTCGCCCTCGTCCAGCAGGGCCAGGGTGGCCAGCATGGTGTCGTGCTGGGCCGCAGCCTGGCTGAGCAGGCGGTGCAGGATGCGCACGTCCACCTCGTGGCGGTCGATCTGGCGCAGCAGGTCCAGGCCAGCCAGGGTGGCCAGGCCCAGCAGCAGGGCGGCCCACCAGGCCCTGGCCCAGGGCCGGGGCAGCGGCGGCCAGATCGTGGCCGGCAGGCCGGTGAGGCGCGATCTCATCACGGCAGGCCTCGCATCGCCGGCAACCTTCAGCCGGCCTGCGCCGGCCGGCGCAGCAGGTTCAGGCCGTTGGCGGCCAGGATGAGGGCGGCGCCGGCCAGGGTCCAGGCGTCCACGGCCTCGGCATAGACCCACCAGGCCGCCAGGGCCGTGAGCGGCACGCGCAGGAAGTCCATGGGCACGATGGCCGTGGCCTCGGCATGGCGCATGGCCTGGGCCATGCAGTAGTGCGAATAGGTGCCGCAGGCGGCGATGAGCACCAGCCAGGCCCAGCCCGTGGCGCTGGGCCAGCGCCACAGCCACAGGGCGGGCAGCAAGCCGATGAGGGATTGGATGAGCAGCATCCAGAACATCACGGTCACGGCCGGGTCACGCCGGGTGATGGACTTCACCAGCACCACCGAGATGGCAAAGCCCAGGGCGGCGGCCAGGGCGATGAGCTGGCCGCCATCCAGCCCGGCGGCCGAGGGCCGCACGATGAGCAGCACGCCCAGCACG
>JBJOKP010000471.1:0-3265 GCA_046046045.1 Pseudomonadota bacterium
CCAGGTGAAGCCGTCCTGCAGGTCCTCGCTCAGCAGCAGGCGGCAGCCGGCCGCGGCGGCCATGGCCAGCACCACCGCGTCCCAGGTGGAGAGGCCATGGTCGACCGCCAGATCCTGGGCGGACAACATGGCGGCCAGGTGGGTGTCTGCGCAGGCATAGGCATCGACCCAGCTCAGCACCGCCGCGCGCGCCTGCGTGGGCTCGCGCCCGGCCTTGCGGGTCAGCACGTTGTAGAGCTCACCCAGCACCTGCACCGGAAGCAGCACGTCGGCAGGATCCAGGGCCGCAATCAGTTCGCGCGCCCGAGCGCAGCGCCGTTGGTCGCCATGCCCTTCGGCATAGACGAGCACATTGGTGTCCAGGGCGACCGTCACGGCGCAGCCCTCATGGCCAGGTGGCCAGACACGCCGCGCTTGGCTTCACTCATACAACTCGTCGCGTGACCAATCCCGGCTCACACCGGAAGGCGCCTGCCGGGCCAGCCGTTCGAGCAGGCCGGCCTTAGCGGCCTGCCTGCGCTGCAAAGGCCTCAGGTCGATGGGCGCCAGCGTGGCCACGGGCCGCCCGTGCGAGGTGATCTGGACGGCCTCACCGTCGGCCACCTCGCGCAGCAGGCGGGAGAACTCGCGATTCGCCTGGGTGCTGGAGATGGCTTTCATGGCGGATGAATGCTGGGTTAGTGAATTTCACTACTTTATTCGAGCTGAACCAGAAGCGGAAAGGCTGGGCCCTGCCTTTTACACTCGCGCCCCGTTCGAATTCCACCAGCAGCGCCTCCAGCGCCCAGCGCCCCTGTCTGCCATGACCACCGAGACCACCGAGACCACCGCTCCCGCCGCCGAATCCACCACCACGTCTGCCGCGGCCACCAGTCGCCCCGACCTGCCTGACCACCTCTCGGCCGACCCCAAGAGCCCGCATCATGTGGCGGCGGCCTTCGAGCACGACATCGGCATCCGCTTCAATGGCAAGGAGCGCTTCGATGTCGACGAATACTGCATCTCCGAGGGCTGGGTGAAGGTGCCCGTGGGCCGCAAGGTCGACCGCCGTGGCCGACCGCTGACCGTCAAGCTCAAGGGCACGGTCGAGGTCTTCTACAAGTGATGCACCCGTGAGGACCGGGCCCGGTGCTGCACCGGGCCGGAGGTCCTGCCAGCCCCCCGGGGCTCAGGCGGCTTCCGAGAGATAGCGCTCCACCAGGCGGGTCCAGTATTCGGCGCCGACGGTGAGGATCTCGTCGTTGAAGTCGTAGTGGGGGTTGTGCAGGCTCGCACCCTCCACGCCATTGCCCAGGCGCAGGAAGCAGCCGGGCTTCTTCTGCAGGTAGTAGGCGAAGTCCTCGCTGCCGGTGACCGGCGGGAAGGGCGCGATCACCTTGTCGGCGCCGACCAGTTCCTCGGCCACCTGGCGGGCAAACTCGGTCTCAGCGGCGCTGTTGATCACCACCGGCGAGCCGTGCTGGACCTCGATCTCCGCCGTGCCGCCATAACCGGCCGCATGGGCGGTCACCAGGGCGCGGATGCGTTCCTCAAGCTGGGCTCGCACGGCGGGGTCGAAGCTGCGCACGCTGAGTGCCATGCTGGCGCTGTCGGGGATGACGTTCGCGGCCGAGCCGGCATGCAGCGCGCCGATGGTGACGATGGCCGTCTGGCGCGGGTCGATGTTGCGCGACACGATGCTCTGCAGCGCCATCACTAGGCTGCCGGCGATGAGGACGGGGTCCACCGTGTTCTGCGGCCGGGCCGCATGGCCGCCGCGGCCGTGGATCGTGATGCGGATGGTGTCCGAGGCCGCCATGAAGGGCCCGCTGCCAAAGCCGAACACCCCGGCCGGGTAACCCGGCGTGTTGTGCAGGCCGAAGATGGCGTCGCAGGGAAAGCGCTCGAACAGGCCGTCCTCGATCATGCGCTGGGCACCGCTGTGCTGGCCGGCCTCCTCGGCAGGCTGGAAGACCAGGTGCACCGTGCCGCTGAAGTTGCGCGTGGCCGCCAGTTGCTGCGCCGCGCCCAGCAGCATGGTGGTGTGGCCGTCATGGCCACAGGCATGCATGACGCCGGCCTTGGCGCTGGACCAGGGCTTGCCGCTGGCCTCGGCAATCGGCAGGGCGTCCATGTCGGCACGCACCGCCAGGCTGCGGGTGCCAGCGCCCTGGGTGATGCTGCCCACCACGCCGTGGCCGCCCACGCCGCGGGTCACCTGCCAGCCCCATTCCTCCAGCAGGCGGGCCACCAGGGCGGCGGTGTCGGCCTCCTCGAAGGAGAGCTCGGGGTGCTGGTGGATGTGGCGGCGGGTGCTGGCCAGGAAGCCGGCCGAGCCGGCCAGGTCACCGAGTTGGCAGAAGCAGCGCAGGCGGTCGGGGTTGTTCACGGCAGGGTGGTCGGGCTGAGGGTGGCAAGGGAACGCGGCAGTGCAGGCAGGCGACTCGCGAAGTGCGCATGGGGCTCCGCCTCAGGCCGGCTGCTTCTTCAGGTATTCCTGCACCAGTCGCACCCAGTAGCTGGCGCCGGTGGAGAGGCAGGCGTCGTTGAAGTCATAGCCCGGGTTGTGGACCATGCAGCCGCCGTTCTCGCCCATGCCGTTGCCGATGAAGACGTAGCAGCCCGGCACCTTCTCGAGGAAGAAGGCGAAGTCCTCGCTGCCGGTCACCGGCTCGTCGGGGATCACGCCGTCATCCCCCAGCCAGTTCTTCACCACCTGCTCGCAGAAGGCCGATTCGGCCGGGTGGTTGTAGAGCATGGGGTAGCGGCGCTGGTAGTCCACCTCGGCCGTGGCGCCGAAGACGGCGGCCTGGGCATGGGCGATCTCGGTGATGCGCTGCTGCAGCAGGTCGCGCACCTCGGGCTTGAAGGCCCGCACGGAGAGGCGCAGCTCCACCTCGCCCGGGATGACGTTGGGCGCGTCGCCGGCAATGAAGGCGCCCACGGTGACGATGCCCATCTGCAGCGGCGGCACGTTGCGCGAGACGATGGTCTGGAAGGCCATCACCATGGCGCTGGCGGCCACGATGGGGTCGTTGGCAAAGTGCGGCATGGCGCCGTGGCCGCCCTTGCCCTTGACCTTGATGACCACCGAATCGGAACTCGCCATGGCAAAGCCCGGCTGCACGATGAAGCGCCCGGCCGGCTTGCCCGGGGCGTTGTGCATGCCGAACATGGCCTCGCAGGGAAAGAGATCGAGGAAGCCGTCGTCCAGCATCTTCTTGGCGCCGCCCAGGCCCTCCTCGGCGGGCTGGAAGACCACGTGCAGGATGCCGTCGAAGTCCGG
>JBJOKP010000472.1:0-3263 GCA_046046045.1 Pseudomonadota bacterium
CTGGGCACCTGCTTCTTGCCATCCTTCTTGATCTTCTGCTCGGCCAAGCGGGCCGGGCGCCAGTCGGCCACCGCCGCGGTGGCGACGAAGAGGTCATGCGCCTGGGCTGCCGGAAGCACGGCGGCATGCATCTGCGCGGCTGACTGCACGTCGATGCGACGCACCCCGCGCGGCGTGGACAGGTGCACCGGCCCGGCCACCAGCGTCACCTCGGCCCCGGCCTCGCGGGCCGCACGGGCGATGGCAAAGCCCATCTTGCCGCTGGAATGGTTGGTGATGCCGCGCACCGGGTCGATGGCCTCGAAGGTCGGCCCGGCCGTGATGAGCAGGCGCCGGCCGGCCAGGGGCTTGGGCGCCAAGGCGGCAATCAGCTCCTCGACGATGGCCGGTGCCTCCAGCATCCGGCCATCGCCGAATTCGCCGCAGGCCTGCTCGCCGCTGTCCACGCCCAGCACCTGGGCGCCGTCGGCCACCACCTGGGCCAGGTTGCGCTGGGTGGCCGGGTGGGCCCACATCTCGCGGTTCATGGCCGGGGCGATCAGCAAGGGCACACGGGCCGCACCGCTGCCCCAGGGCCGCGCCAGGCAGGTGAGCGAAAGCAGATCCTCGGCCCGCCCCTGGGCCAGGCGGGCAATGCTGTCCGCCGTGGCCGGCGCGATGAGGATGGCGTCCGCCCCGCGCGTGAGTTCGATGTGGGGCATGCCATTGGCCACGCCGCCGTCCCAGATCTCCAGCCGCACCGGCCGGCCGCTGAGGGCCTGCAGGGTTTCGGGCGTGATGAAGCGGGCCGCCCCCGCACTCATCATCACGTGCACCTCGGCGCCGACCTTCACCAGCAGCCGGGTCAGCTCGCAGGCCTTGTAGCAGGCGATGCCGCCGGCCAGGCCCAGCACGATGCGGCGACCGGCCAGTTCGGCCCCCCGCAGGGGCACCGTCGTCGAGGCAGCGGCAACAGCCGCGGAAGCTTCCGCGCCAGGGTTCACACTCGGCATCGAGGGGGGGAACTCGGTCATGGGGCGCGAGTCTAGCGGCGGCCCTTCCCTGCCCCGCCCCCAGAATCCCGCCCATGCACCCATCGCCCCTGTCTGCCTGCCCCAGCCTGCCCATCCCCGCCGCCGTCCCTGTCCGCGCCCCGCTCTCACCGACGGCTTGCGCCCTGGCCGTGGGCACGCTGGTCAGCCTGCTGGGTGCCGCCCTGGCGCCCTCGACCAGCCTGGCCCAGACGACCGAGCCCCCCGCCGCCAGCGGCACCAGCGCCAAGCCCCCCGCGGCCAGCCTGGAGCGGGTGGAGATCACCGGCAGCGGCCAGAGCGAGACCGAGGCGCGCCGCCAGTCCACCGCCAGCAAGATCGTCATCGGCCGGGACGAGCTCGACCGCCTGGGCGACAACTCCGTGGCCGACGTGCTCAAGCGCCTGCCGGGCGTGACCCTAGGCGGCCGACCCGGCCGGGGTGGCGAGATCCGGATGCGCGGCCTGGGCGGCGGCTACACCCAGATCCTGGTCAACGGCGAACGCATGCCGCCGGGCTTCTCCATCGACAGCTTGACGCCCGAGCAGATCGAGCGCATCGAGGTCAGCCGCGCGCCCACGGCCGAGACTGGCGCGCGGGCCGTGGCCGGCACCATCAACATCATCCTGCGCGAGGACGTGAAACGCCGCCTCAACCAGGTTCACCTGGGCACGGGCTTCGAGGCCGGCGCGGTCAATCCCTTGGTCTCCTGGACCCGCGGCGACCAGGCCGGCGACCTGTCCTACAACCTCTCGGTCACCGGCTACCGCCAGAACGTGCATGACCACACCGAGATCGACACGGTGGACAGCGACCCGGCCACCGGCACACCCACCCACGTCCAGCACGAGGTGGACAACAGCCAGACCCGGCGCGAGAGCCTGCACCTGGGCGGCCGCCTGGTCTGGCGCCTGGGCGGCGGCGACAGCCTGTCCTTCATGCCCTTCCTGCTCAGTTCGCGCAGCACCAGCAGCTTCAGCGCCAGCCTTCGCCCCGAGCTTGGCCCCCTGCCCTGGACCCAGGCCAGCCGCGACGGCCATGGCAGCTTCGAGCTGGGCCGCGTCAACCTGCAGTGGCAGACCCGGGCCGGCGGCGGCAAGCTCGAGCTGCGCGGCGGCCTCAACCGGTCCACCAGCCACAGCGATGCCCTGCGCGACCAGAGCGGCGGCAGCAACCCCCTGACCCAGCTCACCGCGGCCGACGTCAATGACCGCGGCTGGAGCAGCGGCCTCAAGTGGCAGCGCCCCCTGGGCGAGGATCACAGCATCGCCCTGGGCTGGGAGGGCGAGGGCAACCGCCGCAGCGAAACCAGCAGCAACCTCATCGCCGGCCAGCCCCAGGGCGCCGACGATGGCGACAACCTCGGTGCCCGCACCCTGCGCCAGGCTGTCTGGGCCCAGGACGAATGGAACTTCGGCCCGCGCTGGTCGGCCTATGCCGGCCTGCGCTGGGAAGGCATCAGCACCCGCAGCGATGCCGGCACGGCCCAGGCCGGCAGCAGCCCTGCCACTGGCAGCATCACCAACCAGAGCCGCGTGCTCACCCCCCTGCTGCATTCGGCCTGGAAGCTGGACGACGCCGGCAAGGAGCAGATCCGCGTCGCCCTGACCCGCAGCTACAAGAGCCCCAGCCTGAGCCAGCTGGTGGCGCGCCAGACCACCGTCACCGACAACACGCCCACCCGGCCGGACCGTCTGGGCAACCCTGACCTGCGGCCCGAGCTCGCCACCGGGCTCGACGCCAGCTTCGAGCACTACTTCAGCGCCGGCGGGCTGATGAGCGTGGGCGTCTTCCACCGCCGCATCGAGCAGCTCATCCGCAACCGCATCACCCAGCAGACCCTGGATGTGGCCGGCGTGCCCAGCCTGCGCTGGGTCAGCCAGCCGCAGAACGTGGGCGACGCCAGCACCAGCGGCCTGGAGATGGAGGCCAAGTTCCGCCTTGCCGAGCTGATGTCGGCGGAAGGCGGCCCGGTGCCCAACGTCGACCTGCGCAGCAACCTGAGCCTCTTCCGCTCACGCGTCAGCGGCGTGGCCGGCCCGGACAACCGGCTGGACCAGCAGCCACGCGCCAGCGCCAACCTGGGCGCCGACTGGAAGCTGCGCGACTCGCCCCTGACCCTGGGCGGCAACGTCAACTGGACCCCCGCCGGCCATGTGCAGCTGGCCAGCGACGCGGCCAGCGGCGGCACCGACGAAAGCATGACCAGCGCCGCCAAGCGGGTGCTGGATGTCTATGCGCTGTGGACCTTCT
>JBJOKP010000473.1:0-3261 GCA_046046045.1 Pseudomonadota bacterium
CCAGCGGGTTGGGCGTGCCGGCGTCGTCGGCCTCGGCCTTCTTGAAGAAGGCGCCGACGTCGCGCCAGGCGGCGAAGCCCAGGCCCAGCACGTAGGGGTCGGCCGCGGTGTAGACGACCTGGTAGAGCCGGCTGGCATCGAAGCCCTTCCTCAGGCAGATCTGCGTCGCGTCCGGCGTGCCAGGGAAGGGATGGGTTGCGTCGCAGCGCGCCCAGGCCCAGTCGGCGGGCGCGACCGGCTGCTCGTCGCTCACCTCGCCGCGCTGGTTCTCGCCGCCACGCGACACCAGCCTGGCCTGGCTGGTGTCCAGGCTGACCGGCAGATAGGGCACCGGGTTGGTCTGCACCAGCAGCGGCTGCGAGGCCGGCCCGGCGCGGTTGACGATGCGGCCGAACACCTCGCCGGTCACGCGCGCACCGCCGGGGCCGCGCGCCACCGGCAGCTGCAGGAACTGCATGCCCGTCACGCTGGCCTTGGGGCGCACGGCGGTCGCGCCGGCGTTGTCGCCCTGCCAGGCGCTGGCCAGCATCACGTCGCCAAAGGCGCGCTCCTGCGCCGCAAAGGGGAAGACGCGGCCGCGGTTGGGCACGTCATGCCACAGCAGCCCGCTGGCCTGGGCCATGTCGACCGGCTTGTGGATCACGAAGGAGGCGACGTAGCGCACCTTGCCGTCGGCGTCCTTGGCGAGTTCGATGTCCTGGATGAGGGCATTGCCCGGCAGCCTGGGGTCGAGTTCGCCGTAGGCCCGCCCGGCCAGCGCCTCGTAGGCCGGCGCGCCCGGCGCGGTGGGCAGGGTGGCGGTCTCGTCGATCACGATGCGGGTGACGCGGGCCTGCGCCTGGGCGCACAGCCCGGCCGCCGTCAACAGGGCGCACAGCGCCAGCCGGCGCAGGCCGGGCGTGCCACAGCGCGCGTGGCGGGATGTCTGCAGCATCGATGCTCCTCGTGTTGCGGCTCAATCTACCGCAGGGCGGCGGCTGCGGGCTCATGGTTCGCCCGCAGGCCAGGTTGCTGCGGTGCGAGCAATGCGGCCGCAGGCCGGTTGCCAGCCAGTTGATCGGGGCGGGTCACCATCTCGGCGCACGAACTGTCGGCACATTCCGGGCCACTTCCGGCGGCCGCCGCCGTGGCGGCGGCGCGAACATGCCCGGGCGGGCCGACCCCTGGAGCCCACACTCCGCCACACCACCTGTCCGCCAGGATTGCCGTCGATGCCGCACACCCCCTCCCTCACGCAGGCGCTGCCAGCGGCGCGGCCACTGCAGGTGGCCATCGTCGACGACACGCCGATGAACGTGACCTTCATGCAGCACCTGGTCAGGAAGCTGCCGAACTGCCAGCCCGTGTGTTTCACCGATGCACCGGCTGCGCTGCAGTGGTGCCTGGACCACGATCCCGACCTGCTCATCGTCGACTACATGATGCCCGGGCTGAGTGGCATCGAGCTGGTGCGCCAGTTCAGGCAGCGCCACCCGGATACGCCCACGCTGATGGTGACGGCCAATTCCGACAAGGCCGTGCGCCACGACGCCTTGTCGATCGGGGTGACCGACTTCCTGACCAAGCCGGTCGACAACGTCGAGTTCACCGCCCGCGCGCGCAACATGCTGGACCTGCGCACCAGCCACCGCCAGCTGGCCGACCGTGCCGCCTGGCTGGCCGACGAGGTGCGGCAGGCCACCTCGGCCATCGTCGCCCAGGCGCGCGAGACCATCCTGTGCCTGGCCCGCGCGGCCGAGCACCGTGATCCGGAAACCGGTGCCCACCTGCTGCGCATGTCGCACTACACGCGCCACATCGCGCGCTGCATGGGCCTGCCGCCCGAGCAGCAGGAACTGCTGCTGGCTGCCGCGCCCATGCACGACATCGGCAAGGTCGGCACGCCGGACCTGATCCTGCTCAAGCCCGGCAAGCTCGACGCCGAGGAGATGGCCGTGATGCGCCGCCACGCCGTCATCGGCTACCAGGTGTTGTGCCACAGCAGCTCGCCGCTGCTGCAGGCGGCTGCCGAGATCGCCCACACCCATCACGAGAAGTACGATGGCAGCGGCTACCCGCGCGGCCTGGCCGGCCAGGCCATCCCGCTGTCCGGGCGCATCGTCGCCGTGGCCGACGTGTTCGACGCGCTCACGTCCGAGCGCCCCTACAAGGCGGCCTGGAGCGTCGAGCGCGCGCGCCAGATGCTGGTCGACGGCAAGGGATCGCATTTCGACCCGGCCTGCGCGGACGCCTTCCTGGCCGACTGGGACGAGGTGCTGGCCATCAAGGAGCGGTTCCAGGACGATGCCGTCGAGGATTGCAGCCCCTGGCCCAGCTGATCCCGACCATGACCGCAGCCGCAGCCCTCGGCCACCCGGCCATCCGGCCACCCGGCCACCCGGCCACCCGGCCACGTCCGCCAGCCCACCAGCCCACCAGCCCACCAGCCCGCCAGCCCACCAGCCCACCAGCCCACCAGCCCAGCCAGGCTTGACGCCAGCGGCACCGGGCGCACTCTTCCTTCCAGGTCCAGACCATGAACACCCGCTCCAGAATCCGCGTGCACCTCCTGGGCTCGCTCGCGCTCGTCCTGACCGCGCTGGTGGCGGCGCCCGGGGTGCCCGCCCAGGTGCCCGCCCCGGCAGTCGCCGTGTATCACTTCTCGCCCGTGAACCAGTACGGCATCGAGCTCACGGCGAAGTACTGGAACCCCATCATCGACCACGTCTCCAGCCGCAGTGGGGTGAAGCTGCAGCTCAAGATCGGCCGCACCTCGGCGGACACCACCGCCTACGTGCTGGCCAACGAAGTGGAATTCGTGTTCTCCAACCACCTGTTCAGCCCCGAGCGCGACCATCTGGGCTGGCGGGTGTTCGGCCGGCGCGACGCGCCGCCCATCCGCAGCCAGATCGTGGTGCCGGCCGATTCGCCCATCCAGAAGCTGGACCAGCTGGCCAACCTGGTAGTGAGCTTCCCGGGGCCGGAGGCGACCGTGGCCTACAAGTTCTCCTACGCCCAGTTGCTGGGGCGCAACATCCCGGTGCAGGTGGTGTTCGGCGGCAACGCCGACGGCGCCATGGCGCAGCTGACCAGCGGCAAGGTCAAGGCCACCGGCACGACCTCGCAGCTTTCGGAAGGCTGGATGAAGCGCGAGGGCAAGGCGCTCAGGGTGCTGTGGCAGTCCGAGCCCTTGCTGGACCTGGCGCTCATGGCGTCGCGCAACGTGCCGGACAAGGACCTGCAGGCCGTCAGCCGCGCCTTCTTCGAGATGGCCCGCGACCC
>JBJOKP010000474.1:0-3260 GCA_046046045.1 Pseudomonadota bacterium
CGGGCGAAACCCAGATCGAACTCGACCGCCGCATGATCGGCGTGCGCATCAAGTCGGTGAAGGAGCGCCTGGTCAAGGTGAAGCGCCAGCGTGGCACCCAGCGCCGCTCGCGCGAGCGCAATGGCGCCTTCCAGGTCTCGCTGGTGGGCTACACCAATGCCGGCAAGAGCACGCTCTTCAACGCGCTGGTGAAGGCCGACACCTATGCGGCCGACCAGCTCTTCGCCACGTTGGATACCACCACGCGCCAGATGTACCTGGAGCAGGCCGGCCGCAGCGTGTCGCTCTCCGACACGGTGGGCTTCATCCGCGACCTGCCCCACGATCTGGTCGATGCCTTCGAGGCCACGCTGCTGGAGGCCGCCGAGGCCGATCTGCTGCTGCACGTGGTCGATGCTGCCAGCGCCACCTGGCTGGAGCAGCTGCGTGAGGTGCGCCGCGTGCTGGCCGAGATCGGCGCGGCCGATCTGCCCCAGCTGCTGGTCTTCAACAAGCTCGATGCCATCGAGCCTGGCCGCGAACCGCGCACGCTGGAAGACGTCTTCGAGGTCGAGACCGGTCGCAGCCTGCCGCGGCTCTTTCTCAGCGCCCGCAGCGGCCAGGGGCTGGACGGCCTGCGTGCCCGCATTGCCGAGGCGGCGCTGAAGCCGGATGTCCAGACCCGCCCCGCCTGGGACGTGCGCGGCGTCGACCTGCTGGCCGACGATGGCAGCGATGCTGATCCGGCCGCGGACTCTCACGCGGGCAGACCAGTCGCCGACATCGCGCATCGCGATGAGGCTGTCGCCTTCGGCGAGGGGCCGGGCTGATGCCCGGCTGTTGAAACTTGCGCCCGAGCCCAGACCTGAGACAACCTGCCGGATCTTCTCCGGACGCCCCCTCCTCTCTAGACACCATGTCCATGCCTGTCGATACCGCCTGGCCCGCGCGGCCCCACCAGTTCGCCCGGGCGATCGCCGTGCTCGTGGCCGGCGGCTGGGAGCGCCTGCGCTGGCGCCTCTCCACCTCCAGCACCGGCATGCCGGGTGCCCTGGCCAGCAACAACCAGGGACCGCCCGACCTGGACGAACTCTGGCGCGACTTCAACAACAAGCTCGGCGGCCTGCTGGGCGGCAAGCCCACCGGTCGTGGCAATGACTCGGGAGGACGCGGTGGCGAGCCCTCGGGCGGCGGTGCGGGCAATCCGTTCAAGGGCGCCGGCATCGGCGGTGGCCTGATCGCGGGCCTGGTCGCGCTGATCTGGCTGGGCAGCGGCTTCTTCATCGTGCAGGAAGGCCAGCAGGCGGTCATCATGACCTTCGGCAAGTTCGGCCGCACGGTCGACGCCGGCATCCAGTTCCGCTGGCCCTATCCCTTCCAGGCCCATGAGACGGTCAACGTGACGCAGACGCGTTCCACCGACGTGGGCCGCAGCAGCGTGGTGCAGGCCACCGGCCTGCGTGATTCGTCCATGCTGACCCAGGACGAAAATGTGGTCGACATCCGCTTCACGGTGCAGTGGCGCCTGAAGCAGGCCAAGGACTTTCTGTTCGAGAACCGCAATGTCGAGGACGCGGTGCTTCAGGCCGCTGAATCCGCCGTGCGCGAGATCGTCGGAAGATCCACCATGGACGCCGTGCTCTACGAGCAGCGCGACGCCCTGGCCTCGGACCTGGTGAAGTCCATCCAGGCCCAACTCGACCGCCTCAAGGCGGGCATCCTCATCACCAATGTCAACGTGCAGAGCGTGCAGGCGCCCGAGCAGGTGCAGGCGGCCTTCGACGATGCCTTCAAGGCCGGCGCCGACCGCGAGCGCCTGAAGAACGAGGGCCAGGCCTATGCCAACGACATCGTGCCCAAGGCGCGCGGCACTGCGGCTCGGCTGCTTGAGGAGGCTGATGGCTACAAGGCCCGCGTGATCGCCCAGGCCGAGGGTGATGCGGAGCGCTTCCGCAGCGTGCTCACCGAATACCAGAAGGCCCCCGGCGTGACCAGGGACCGGCTCTACATCGACACCATGAACCAGGTGTACAGCAACGTCACCAAGGTCATGGTCGACTCGCGCAGCGGCAGCAACCTGCTTTATCTGCCGCTGGACAAGCTGCTGCAGCAGCCCGGTGGCGCCACCGCCGCCTTGCCGGCCCCCGCGCCCGAGCCCGCCGCCAATCCCACCCCCGTCCCGGGCAATGCCGACCCGCGTTCGCGCGACGGCCAGCGCAACCGTGACCGCGACGGTCGCTGAGCCCGCAGGAACCTCACCATGAACCGCATCGGACTCATCGTCGTCAGCATCCTGCTGCTCTTCATGACCGCCATGTCCACCCTCTTCGTGGTGGACCAGCGCAATGTCGCCGTGGTCTACGCCCTGGGCGAGATCAGGGAGGTCATCAGCGAACCCGGCCTCAAGTTCAAGCTGCCGCCGCCGCTGCAGAACGTGGTCATGATCGATCGCCGCACGCAGACCCTAGACAGCCCGGAGACCCGGCCCATCTTCACCGCTGAGAAGCAGAGCCTGGTGATCGACTGGCTGGTGAAGTGGCGCATCGTCGAGCCGCGCCAGTTCATCCGCAACACCGGCGTGGACCTGCGCAATGCCGAGGCCCGCCTCACCCCCATCGTGCAGGCCGCCCTGAACGAGGAAGTGACCAAGCGAAGCGTGCGCGCCATGTTGTCCAGCGAACGCGACGGCGTGATGCAGGGCGTGATGAAGCGCCTGTCGGATGACGCCAAGAACTTCGGCATCGAGATCGTCGACGTGCGCATCAAGCGGGTGGACTTCGCCGCCAGCATCACCGAATCGGTCTACCGCCGCATGGAGTCCGAGCGCAAGCGCGTGGCCAACGAGCTGCGCTCGAATGGCTCGGCCGAGGGCGAGAAGATCCGCGCCGAGGCCGATCGCCAGCGCGAGGTCATCCTGGCCGAGGCCTACCGCGACGCGCAGAAGCGCAAGGGCGAGGGTGATGCCAAGGCCTCGGCGCTGTATGCCGAATCCTTCGGCCGCGATCCGCAGTTCGCCCAGTTCTATCGCAGCCTGGAGGCCTATCGCTCGAGCTTCCGCAGCAAGAGCGACGTGATGGTCATCGACCCCAACTCCGACTTCTTCAAGGCCATGCGCGGGTCAGGCGGCGCGGCCGCCGCACCGGCTGCCCGCAAGTGATGCTCGGCCTGGCCGCCTGCCCAGGCGGCGCTGCACAAGGCCGGACGGCCTGAACTGACGGCATGGACATCGACACGATCTGGACGGCGCTGGCCCTGGTCATGGTGTTCGAGGGGCTCATGCC
>JBJOKP010000475.1:0-3247 GCA_046046045.1 Pseudomonadota bacterium
TCATCGTCGACGGTGCGGTGGTCATCATCGAAAACGCGGTGCGGCGCCTGGCCCATGCGCAGGCACACAAGGGGCGCGTGTTGACCCGCTCGGAGCGCTTCCATGAAGTCTTCGCCGCGGCGGGCGAGGCCCGCCGGCCGTTGCTCTTCGGCCAGCTCATCATCATGGTGGTCTATGTGCCCGTGCTGGCCCTCACAGGCGTGGAGGGCAAGATGTTCCACCCCATGGCCTACACCGTGCTGCTGGCCCTGCTGGGCGCCATGATCCTCTCGGTCACCTTCGTGCCCGCGGCGGTGGCCCTCTTCATCGGCCAGCGCGTCAGCGAAGGCGAGAACCGCCTGATGGCCTGGGCCCGCCGGCGCTACGAGCCGGCCCTGCGCGCCAGCCTGGCCAACACCCCGGTGGTGCTGACCTTTGCGCTGGTGGCGGTGGGTCTCTCGCTGCTCATCGCCACCCGGCTGGGCAGCGAGTTCGTGCCCAACCTCGACGAAGGCGACTTCGCCATCCAGGCCCTGCGTGTGCCCGGCACCAGCCTGACCCAGTCGGTCGAGATGCAGAAGCAGCTCGAAACCGCCCTGAAGGCCAGGTTCCCCGAGATCGAGCGCGTCTTCGCCCGCACCGGCACGGCCGAGATCGCCGCCGACCCCATGCCGCCCAACATCAGCGACGGCTACATCATGCTCAAGCCGCAGGACCAGTGGCCGGCGCCGCGCAAGAGCCGCGACGAACTGCTGGCCGCCATCCGCGCCGAGGCCGACAAGGTGCCAGGCAGCAATTACGAGCTTTCGCAACCCATCCAGCTGCGCTTCAACGAGCTCATCAGCGGCGTGCGTTCGGACGTGGCGGTCAAGGTCTTCGGCGACGACAACGCCGTGCTGAGCGAAACGGCCGGCCGCATCGCCGCCAGCCTGCAGAAGGTGGCCGCCGCCACCGAGGTGAAGGTGGAGCAGACCACCGGCCTGCCCATGCTCTCGGTCGACATCGACCGCGCCAAGGCCACTCGCTACGGCCTGAACATGACCGATGTGCAGCAGGCCGTGGCCACCGCGGTGGGCGGGCGCGAGGCCGGTACCTTCTTCCAGGGCGACCGGCGCTTCGACATCCTGGTGCGCCTGCCCGACGCGGTGCGCGAGGACGTGCAGGCCCTGGCCCGCCTGCCCATCCCGCTGCCGCGTGGCTCGGCTGACGCCCGCGCCGCCTACATCCCGCTGGCCGAGATCGCCACGCTGGAACTCGCGCCTGGGCCCAACCAGGTCTCGCGCGAAAACGGCAAGCGCCGCATCGTCGTCAGCGCCAACGTCACCGGGCGCGACCTGGGCTCCTTCGTCGCCGATGCCCAGTTGGCGCTGGCCAGCGTCACCATCCCGGCCGGCTACTGGACCGCCTGGGGCGGCACCTTCGAGCAGCTGCAGTCGGCCACCGAACGCCTGCAGATCGTCGTGCCGCTGGCCCTGCTGCTCGTCTTCGTGCTGCTCTTCAGCATGTTCGGCAATGTGCGCGACGGCCTGCTGGTCTTCACCGGCATTCCCTTCGCGCTCACCGGCGGCGTGCTGGCGCTTTGGCTGCGCGACATCCCGCTGTCCATCTCCGCGGCGGTGGGCTTCATCGCGCTCTCGGGCGTGGCGGTGCTCAACGGCCTGGTGATGCTGAGCTTCATCCGCAGCCTGCGCGAGGAAGGCCTAGCCCTGGAAGACGCCATCCACGAAGGCGCGCTCACCCGCCTGCGTCCGGTGCTGATGACGGCCCTGGTGGCCTCGCTGGGTTTCGTGCCCATGGCCCTGGCCACGGGCACGGGTGCCGAGGTGCAGCGACCGCTGGCCACGGTGGTGATCGGCGGCATTCTCTCGTCCACCGCGCTGACCCTGCTGGTGCTGCCGGTGCTCTACCGCTGGGCGCATCGGCTCGATGGGGATGAGGCCATCGCGCTGGCATCTCCTCAAGCCTGAGCGCCACAGGCCCTCTGGGCTGCGCCAACGCAGCACTACCGCTTAAGCGCTCCAGAATTCCAGCAGCGCCCTGACCAGATTGGCCACAACCCGCGGCTGCGATCGCCGACATGCAGCCCACAACGGCCCCGCCGCACGCGCTCAGCCCGACGCTGGCAGGGCCGGCAGGCTGAGCCGGAAGCAGGCACCACCGCCTGCGGGGGAGTCGACTTCCAGGCGCCCGCCATGGGCCTCGACGAGGCCGTAGCTGATCGAGAGACCCAGGCCCGTGCCCTCCCCCACCGGCTTGGTGGTGAAGAAGGGTTCGAAGACCCGCGGCAGATCAGCCGCGGCGATGCCCGGGCCGTTGTCCTCGAAGCTGGCCCAGGCCTGGCCCTGGCCGGCGTCGATCCCCAGGCTCACGGTCAGATGAGCGTCATCCTGACCCCGCGTGGCATCGCAGGCGTTCTGCACCAGGTTCATCACCACCTGCATGAGCTGGCCGGGGTGGCCCTGCACCTCGACCGCGGCTTCGCCCTGCACCCGCACCTCGAAGCCCGGCGGGTTGCCGCGCCGCACCCAGTCCACCGCCCGGCGCACGATGGCCACGAGGTCGACCGGCCGCATGGGCTCGCGGTCCATGGCCGAGAAGCGCTTGAGCCCGGCGACGATGTCGGCGGTGCGGTGGGCGCCCTCGTGCATGCCCTCGATGAGCGAGGGCAGGTCGGCCAGCAGCGCATCGATGCGCAGGCTGCGGCGCAGGTCGGCGGCCTGCGCCGCCGAGGCACCGCCGTGCAGCGCGCCCAGGTACTGCTGCAGGCGCGCGCCGTAGCGCTGCAGGGTCTGCACATTGCCGGCGACGAAGCTGATGGGGTTGTTCAGCTCGTGCGCCACCCCCGCCACCAGCCTGCCCAGCGAGGCCATCTTCTCGGCATGCACCAGCTGGGCCTGGGTGCGCTTGAGCGCCTCGTGGGCTTCGCGCAGGGCGCGGTAGGCACGCTTGATCTCGGCCAGCGGCCGGCCCACCAGCACGTGGCCGATGGAGCGACCCTGCGCATCGCGCCGCACCGAGGCGTTGAAGTCCACCGGCACGCGCTGGCCCTGGGCATCGAGCAGGTCGAGCTCCACGTCCACCGAGCCGGCGCCGGGCGGCTGCAGGCCGCGCAGCGCCACCGTCAGGCGCAAGTGCATGGCCTCGTCGGCCAGCAGCGCGGCCAGGCGCAGGCCGCCGCGCAGCTCGGCATCGCTGCGGCCGGTGAGGGTGCAGAAGGCGGCGTTGGTCTCCTCGATGGTGCCGTCGGCCTTGCAGGCCACCAGCACGT
>JBJOKP010000476.1:0-3246 GCA_046046045.1 Pseudomonadota bacterium
TGGGCGGGGGAACGCGCAGAGACCGTGTTCCGCATCGTCGAGGAGGCCCTGCGCAACATCGAGCGCCATGCCGATGCCCACCAGGTCCGGATGAGCCTGCAGCCCCTGGACGATGCGGCGGACGGAAGCTCCGCAGCAGATCCGTTGCGGGCCGGTCAGGCCCGCCTGACGGTGGAGGACGACGGCTGCGGCTTCGATCCGGCCCACAGTCCGCCGGGACACTACGGCCTGCGCGGCATGCAGGAACAGGCCCTGCTGGCCGATGCTCGCCTGACCCTGGCCAGCCATCCGGGCGCCGGCACCCGGGTGCAGCTGGACTTCGCGCTCTGACCTGACGCCACCGCCTCCTCTTCCCCCCACCGCAGGCCCGCCACGGCCAGGGCGGGCGTGAGGTGGCGTGAGGTGACCAGGGCGTGACCGACCGCGCACCAGTTCGTGACAGGCTGCACTGGAGATCCCCCACACCACCCCCCACCATCCGCGCACCCTTGCTCTCCGTCCCGCCCACCATGAACACCATGACCGCTCACCTGACGCCCGCCACCCACCCATCCGCCCGTGTGCCTGCCCGCCTGTCCGTCCTGATGGCCGCCCTGGCCCTGGCCGCCTGCAGCAGCACGCCGCCGGCCACCACGGCGGCGGCTGCCCCTGCCGCACCGGCGGCGCCCGCCCCCGCGCCGGCCGCACCCGCCCCGGCGCCCAAGGCCGCCGCCCCCGCCCCGGCCCCCGTGGCTGCCGCCCCGGCCGCAGCACCCCAGCCAGCCAAGAGCGCCACCGTGCAGGCCAAGCCGCTGCCGGCCTACCTCGACCCCAACAGCGACATCTCGCAGAAGCGCAGCGTCTTCTTCGAGTTCGACCAGGCCCTCATCAAGGGCGAATACACCGCCCTGGTGCAGCGCCATGGCAGCTACCTGGGCGCCAATCCCGGCCTGGCCGTGAAGGTGGAAGGCAATACCGACGAGCGCGGCAGCAGCGAATACAACCTGGCCCTGGGCCAGCGCCGCGCCGAGGCCGTGAAGAAGGCCCTGGAACTGGCCGGCGCCAAGGCCGGCCAGATCGAGGCCACCAGCTGGGGCGAGGAGCGCCCGCGCGCCTCCGGCCATGACGAATCGGCCTGGAAGGACAATCGCCGCGCCGATATCCAGTACCCGAGCAAGTGATGCTGTCGGGCCTCGGCCCGATCTGATCCGGCATCGTTCCGGCGCCCCTGCGCCGTCACGGCCATCCACCCGAACCACGGGGGATGGCCGTGTTTATTTCAGGGTTGGTGGAATTTCCCGCAGCCACTTCACACAGCAGACATATTCATTATTTCCGCGACAAGACCACACCACGGAGAGCCTCCGCTGCGTGGCAGATTGCACGGGCAAAGGCCAGTTTCCCCGCCATTGGCTGCCCATCGGGCAACCCGGCCAAATTGCCGGCAACCGTTCCGCTGGCCTCGATGGCTTATTAACTAGACTTTTGTCCAGGTTACTCGGATTAAGTTATTCAACCTTGAATCTGTGGCATTTTGATTATGCTAGCTTAATCAAGACGAAAACTCGACCGAGCCACCTGCCAGTACTGCCCCTCCGGCCCGATGAAATGGACCGGAGAAAACGAGGCAGACACAAAAGACCATGTTGAGGCTTTTCGAGGTAACTCATGTCCAAACTCTTCTCGCGGGCATCTTCCAGCCCGGCCACCGCCACGTCCGCGCGCGACTCACGCCGGGCGGACACCGCTTCTGGTACCGGCACCGGCACCGGCACCGGCACCAACAACGGCCGTCGCGGCTTCCTGGGCTGGTGCCTGGGCGGCGGCAGCAGCCTGCCCCTGGTGGCCGGACCCATCGGCGCCAGCCTGGGCGCCTGCACGCTGTGGGACTCCAGTTCCACCAGCGCCCCGCAGATCGACCTGACCGTCCTCGACCAGCCGCGCAACGCCGTTCTCTCGGCCCAGGTCCGCGCCGTGCAGTGGGTGCCGGGGCGTTCTCCGGCCCAGCCCAATGCCTGGGCCTATGTGACGCCTAGCGCCGGCTCGGGCGTGCTGCCCAATCACCTGGGCCCCACCTTCAACGTGCGCCGCGACGCTCCCTGCGACGTGACCTGGAAAAACGAGATCGGCGAGGCCAGCAGCCGCCCCGGCGCCCTCAACCTGCCCCCCGTGGTCAGCCCGCTGGACGGCGATGTCTGCGGCAATGTCAAGCTGCAGAGCGACGTGGCCCTGGTCACCCACCTGCACGGTGCCCGCGTGCAGGGCAGCTCGGACGGCTGGCCACTCGCCCCCGTGGGCTTTGCCGGCAACACCTACGGCTTCCCCAGCCAGATCACCTACAGCTACCCCAATGCCCAGCGCAGCGCCATGCTCTGGTACCACGACCACGCGCTGGACCACACCGGCCGCCACGTGCATGCCGGCCTGGCCGGCCTGTATTTCATCCGCGACGCTGCCGATGACGCCGTGCAGGCCCTGGTGGGCGGCGCCGAGCAGGAACTGCCCCTGGTCTTCAGCGACCGCATCCTCAGCCTGGATGGCCTTTCGGTGGACTACTCCGCCGGCCTGCCCAACACCGCGCTGCTGGCCCGGCCCGAGTTCCTGGGCACCAGCCTCTTCGTCAACGGCCATCCGGCCACGGCCTGGAGCCTGGGCCGGCGCACCTGGCGCCTGCGCCTGCTCAACGCCTCCAACTCGCGCACCTATGCCTTCCTGCTCTGCGACCCGGATGCCATCGCCGCCCGCACGGGCCAGGTCTGGCACAACCAGGCGCTGCGTGTCATCGGCGCCGACGGCGGCCTGCTGGGCAAGTCCCTCGGCCTGGGCGCGACCGAAGTGCTGCTGCTGGCCCCGGGCCAGCGGCGCGACGTCCTGATCGACCTCGGCAGCCTGCCCGAAACCGTCAAGCGCCTGCGCCTGGTCAACCTCAACCTGCTGGCCACCCTGAGCATCGACGACGTGACCCCGGAGGCCATCTACACCACCTATGCCGACTCGGTCCTGCCGCCCAGCCAGGCCAGCTACACGGCCGCTGATGCCGATGTCTACCAGGCCATCGCCACCCAGCCGCTCACCGACGCCATGCGTTTCCTGCTCTCGGGCAGTGCGGTCACCCCGGCCCTGGACACCGTGGCGCTGGACCGCATCCTGGCCGGCGCGGCGGCCGACGATGATTTCGCCTGGAGCGGCAGCCAGCTCGAAGCCCTGCCCGGCGTGCCCTTCGGCCCCAACCGCCTGGTGCTGCTGATGAGCAATACCGAAGGCCGG
>JBJOKP010000477.1:0-3240 GCA_046046045.1 Pseudomonadota bacterium
AGCCAGCTCGGCGCTACCACTAACGTGTCGACGCGAGGTCGCGCAGGCGCGCTTCACATCGGATACCGGCCTGCAGCACCTCCAGGTCGGCCCCTGGACGCCCGATGAACTGCAAACCGATCGGCAGACCGGTGGACGGGCTGCGGGTCATCGGCACGTGCAGGGTGGGCAGGCCCAGCAGGGTCCAGCCGCGGCAGAACAGCGGGTCGCCGGTGGCGGCCAGGCCGGCCGGGGCGGCGCCCTGGGTGCTGGGGGCGATGAGGATGTCGCAGTCGGCGAACAGCGCCGCCTCGCAGTCGGCCCGCAGTTCCAGCACGGTGCGCAGATGGGCGGCGTGTTCGGCACCGCTGATGCGCCGGCCCTGATCGATCAGGGCACGCAGGCGTTCGCTGAGGGAGTCGCGGTGTCGGCCTTCGTCAAAGGCGAGCGAACGCGCCATCTCGTGGCTCATCACCGCCAGTTGCAGGGCGACCAGATCCGGCCAGGCCGCCGGCAGGCGCACCGCGTCCACCAGGCCGGCCGACCAGGGTGGGGCAAAGGCGCGGGTGGCCAGGTCCCAGGCGGTGTGGCGGATCTCGGCATCGGCCTGCTCCCACCAGGGCGTGGGGCAGAGGCCCAGGCGCAGGCCGCTGCCATCGGTGGCGGCGGCAGCGTCCTCCTCCATCGCCAGGTCGACCAGGTCGGCATCGCTGCACAACACGCCGGCCAGCAGGGCCACATCCGCCACGTTGCTGGCAAAGCCGCCCAGGGTGTCCAGGCTATCGGACAGGCCCTTCACCCCCGCCCGCGGCACCCGGCCCAGGCTGGGCTTGAAACCCACCACGCCGCAATAGGCGGCCGGGCGGATGATGGATCCGGCGGTCTGGCTGCCCAGGGCCAGGGGCAGCAGGCCGGCGCCCACGGCAGCGGCCGAGCCGCTGGAGGAGCCGCCCGGCGTGTGGCCGGAGTGGTGCGGGTTCACCGTGGGCCCGGGGTGGAAGTAGGCGAACTCGGTGCTCACCGTCTTGCCCGCCACCAGGGCGCCGGCGCGGCGGCAGAGCGCCACGCTGGCCGCATCAGCCGCCGGGCGATGGCCGGCATAGAGGCGCGAGCCATAGGTGGTGGGCAGGTCGACGGTGTCGAAGATGTCCTTCACGCCCAGGGGCAGGCCGTGCAGGGGACCAGCCCAGCCACCGGCCGCATCCAGCGCGCGGGCCTGGGCCAGCAGGTCGGCCTCGGCCAGGCGGGCGGCAAAGGCGTGCAGGCTGGGCTCTCGCGCGGTGGCACGGTCCAGATGGTCCCGCATCAGCGCTTCGGCACTCAGCTCGCGGCGGGCCAGGCGGCGCAGGGTCTGGACGGCGGGCAGCGGCGGCTGATCGGTGGGGGGCAGGGCGCTCATCCGGCCAGTCTCGCGCCGCCTCGTGAAGGCCACCTCAGGGATTGCGAGGGCGGCCTGTCACGTCGGGGAAGCGCCGTGCCGGGCCACCGCCAGGCCTGGACAATGGCCGAGCCTGACCACCCGGCGCCTTGCATCATCGCCATGCGGTCACCACGCTGTTGCCGCGCCGTCGCCACCATGTCCCAGCCTCACATGTCCAACATCTCGCCCGACCTGCCCTTCAGCCCCGCCGCCGATCGCAACAAGGACGTGGTGCTGGCGGTGCTGAGCCGCCTGCTGCCCGCCCAGGCGAAAGTGCTGGAGGTGGCCAGCGGCACGGGGCAACACGCGGCCCACTGCGCCGCCGCCCAGCCCGGCTGGCAGTGGCAGCCAACCGACCATGACGCCCAGGCCCTGCCGGCCATCACCACGCGCTGCGCCGCGCTGACCAATGTGCGGCCAGCCCAGCGTCTGGACGTTCTGGCCCCGGCCTGGTGGCAGGCACACCGCCCCGCCCCACAAGAGCCCGGCTGGCAGGCCATCTACTGCGCCAACATGATCCACATCGCCCCCTGGGCCTGCTGCCTGGGGCTGCTGGCCGGGGCGGCCGAACTGCTGGCCGGATCAGCCGACGGCAAGCTGGTGCTCTACGGCCCTTACCTCGAGGCGGGCGTGCCCACGGCGCCCAGCAACCTGGCCTTTGACGCCAGCCTGCGCGAGCGCGACCCAGCCTGGGGCATCCGCCAGCTGGCCGAGGTGGAAGCCGCAGCAGCAGCCGTTGGCCTTCGCCTGCAGGAACGCATCGCCGTGCCGGCCAACAACCTGATGCTGGTGTTCGCCCCCAGCGGCCGCGGCTGAAACCAGGAACGCGGCCGCCGGCTCAGCGATGCAGATGGCTGCCGTCGGCCGCCGTGCTGCACATGGTCAGCGCGAGGTTGGCGGCCCGATAGCTCTGGACAAAACCCACGACCAGCAGGCCGAAGAGGGCTGCCGACAGCACGCCGCGGATCAGCAGACCGCGCCATGACTGCCCGTTCCGGGCCGTGCCGCCCGCGCTGCCGTTGTGGGCATGCTGCTGAGCTGACACCCGGTCGCTGCGCAGCGATGGCGCTGCATCCCAGCGCCCAAGCTGTTCACTCAGGCGGCGCTCCAACTCCTCGGCCACCGGATTGCGGCTGAACATCAGCACCAGCAGGGCCGCAAGGAACAGGGCGTGGCCAACGGCATCCATCCAGCCGAACAGCAGGATGGCGCTGGCCATCAGCATGAAGAGCAAGCCCGCTCCGGCGCCGCCGGACAGGCGACCGAACAACACCAGATAGGCCAGCGCAAACTCGACCAGGCCGGCCCCCACCATGTAGAACTCCAGGTCCTGGATGCCAAAGGTCAGCACCGGGTAGTTGCGCAGCAGGTCGAAACTCCACTGCGGATAGCCGAACTTTTCGGTCGCCCCCACCATCAGGGTCAGCGCGGTGGCCGCCCGCAACACTGCCAGGGCTTTCACATGGGCGCTGCGGTCAGCCGCCATCCACATCAGGTAGATGGCCGCGCCGATGAAGGCCGGATAGTCCAGCATGTGGAAGAGGCCGAATTTCTCGATCGCCATGCCGTACAGCATCAGGATGCCGGCACCGGCAATGGCCCCGGTGGCGGGAAACAGCGCGGTCAGTGCAATCACCCACTGGATCTCGGCCACGCAGGGCGAGGAGGCCGCCAGTTCGGGCGTGAGCAGGGTGCGGCCGTCCTGGGCAAGGATTATGAACAGCAGGGCTGTCATCACCCGCAGGAAGACGTAGGCATGGCGCTCGGTGACCTGATTGGCCCGCCCCATCCACCGCTGCACCAGCACCTGATTCACGAACAGATGCTGCTCGGCCAGCGCC
>JBJOKP010000478.1:0-3238 GCA_046046045.1 Pseudomonadota bacterium
CGCGTCGAGCAACTGGGGCAGCACCAGCATGGCGCCGTAGACATTGCTGCGCATGACGAGGTCGAAGTCCTCGCGCGTGGGCACCTGGGGCGCGGCGGCGCGCGGGCCATAGACCCCGGCGTTGTGGATCACCACGTCGAAGCCGGCGCCGTCCACCTGCCAGGCCAGGCCGGCAGCGCTTTCGGGGCGGATGACGTCCAGGGCGATGGCCGTGGCGCCGCGCTCGCACAGGGCCGCCAGGCCGGCCTCGTCCCGCGCCGTGGCGGTGACCCGCGTACCCAGGCCGCGGTAATGCTCGACCAGGGCCAGGCCGATGCCGCGCGAGGCGCCGATGACGCAGACATGGCGAGGCACGGCGGCAGGGATGTTGATCATCGGGCGGCCCCGGATCTCAACGCGCCTGCGCGAGGGCCAGGCGGGCGGCCAGGCCGAAGAAGGTCAGGCCCGAGGCCACGCCCAGGCCACGTTTCACCCAGGGCCCCGGTTGCCAGTGCCGCAGCGGCGCGACGAGGAAGACGAAGGCCACCAGGAAGGCCGTGCTCTGGGCCACGAACCAGACGCCCAGGGCGAGGAAGGCCACGCTCTTGTCCGGCGCATCGGCGGCAATGAACTGCGGCAGCAGGGCCAGGAAAAAGAGCGCCACCTTGGGGTTGAGCACATTGGTCAGCAGACCCTGGGCGAAGATGGCCGCGAGGTCGGGCTGGCTGGCTGCCGCACCGGCCGGCCCGCCGTCCTTTGGCAGGGGCTGGTTGACCGCGGCCGCGGGCCGGGTGTCCAGCGCCTGGCGCAGCATGCCGAAGGCCAGCCAGGCCAGGTAGATGGCGCCCATCAGCTTGAGCGCGGTGAAGGCCACCGGCGAGGCGGCCAGCAGGGCCGCCATGCCGAAGGTCGCCCCCAGGGCATGGACCACGCAGCCGGCATTGATGCCGGCCGCCGCCGCCAGCCCGGCCCGCACGCCCTGCTGCAGGGTGCGGGTGAGGGTGAAGATGAGGTCCACCCCCGGCGTGGCGTTGAGCACCAGCACGGTCAGGCTGAAGAGGGCGAGGTCCTGCAAGCCCAGGCTCACAGCATCTCCACTGCCACCGCGGTGGCCTCGCCGCCGCCGATGCACAGGCTGGCCACGCCCTTCTTCAGGCCGCGTTGCTTCAGCGCACCCAGCAGGGTGACGATGATGCGGGCGCCCGAGGCGCCGATGGGGTGGCCCAGGGCGCAGGCGCCGCCGTGCACGTTGACGATCTCGTGCGGCAGCTTGAACTCGGCCATGGCGGCCATGGTGACGGCGGCAAAGGCCTCGTTGACCTCCCACAGGTCGACCTCGCCCGCCTGCCAGCCGGCCTGGGCCAGGGCCTTGGTGATCGCGCCAGCGGGCGCGGTGGCGAACCAGGCCGGCTCCTGCGCATGCACGGCATGGCTCACGATGCGAGCCACCGGGGCCAGGCCCTGGCGCTCGGCCTCGCTGGCGCGCATCAGCACCAGGGCGGCGGCACCGTCGCTGATGCTGCTGGCGTTGGCGGCGGTGATGGTGCCGTCCTTCTTGAAGGCGGGCTTCAGGCCGGCGATCTTGTCCAGCTTGGCCTTGAAGGGCTGTTCGTCCTTGTCGATGGTGATGGCGCCGGCCTTGCCGGGCAGCACCACGCCGGCCATCTCCCAGGCGAAGCTGCCGTCTTCGTTGGCCTGCTTGGCGCGGGTGGTGGAGGTGATGGCGTAGTGGTCCTGGGCCTCGCGGCTGAAGCCGTACTTCTCCACGCAGGCCTCGGCGAACACGCCCATGGCCTTGCCGCGCTCGTAGGCGTCTTCCAGGCCGTCCATGGCCATGTGGTCGAACATCTGGGCGGCGCCGTACTTCACGCCCTTGCGCGCGAACATCAGGTGGGGCGCATTGGTCATGCTCTCCATGCCGCCGGCGACGACCACCTTGGCGCTGCCCGCGGCCAGCATGTCGTGGCCGAACATGAGGGCGCGCATGCCCGAGCCGCACATCTTGCTGAGCGTCACCGCGCCGGCGCTCTTGGGCAGGCCGGCGGCCAGCGCGGCCTGGCGGGCCGGGGCCTGGCCCTGGCCGGCCATGAGGCAGTTGCCGAAGAGGACCTCGTCGATCAGGCCGGGGTCGACCTGGGCGCGGTCCACCGCGGCCTTGATGGCCACGCCGCCCAGCTGCCAGGCGGCGAGCGAGGCGAAATCACCCAGCAGGCCGCCGATGGGCGTGCGGGCGGCGGAGACGATGACGATGGAATCGGTGTTGCTGCTCATGGTGGGGAGTCTCCTGGGGTGATGGGGGTGGCCAGCGGCCTTTAGTCGGCGCCCTGGCCGCTCAGGGCCAGGTTGCGTTGGCGCCAGCGTTGGCGCAGCTGGGCCAGGGCGGTGTCATAGGCCAGGCCCACATCGTCGGCGCTGGCCGCGGTGATCTGCAGGTCCTGCAGCAGGCCGTTGTGCAGGCCGTAGACCCAGCCATGCACCACCACGCTCTGGCTGCGATGCCAGGCGTCGCGCACCACGGTGGTCCGGCAGACGTTGCGGGCCTGCTCCAGCACGTTGAGCTCCACCAGGGCATCCACCTGCAGGCTGGTGTCCAGGCCGGCGAGGAAGCCCTCGTGCAGGTCGCGCACGTCCTGCACATGGCGCAGCCAGTTGTCGACGAGGCCGGCCCGCGTGTTGGTCATGGCTGCCTTCACGCCACCGCAGTTGCTGTGGCCCACCACGATGATGTGCTTGACCTGCAGGGCATCGACCGCGTATTGGATGACCGAGAGCGCATTCAGGTCGCTGTGCACCAGCAAGTTGGCCACGTTGCGGTGCACGAAGAGTTCACCCGGCAGCAGGCCCACCAGCTCGTTGGCCGGCACGCGGCTGTCGGCGCAGCCTATCCACAGGTATTGCGGCGTCTGCTGCTGCAGCAGGCGGCTGAAGAAGCCAGGCTCGCGCGTCTCGGTGGCAGCGGCCCACTCACGGTTTCTGTCGAACAGGTCGTTCAGGGCGTCGGTCATCGTGTGGCTTTCATCATGAGGCCCGCCGAGGGGCGGGCCATCTTGCTGGTCACAGTTTACGAAGCGCTGTCTGCCCTCCAGGCCTGGCCACCGCTCATGTCATCGCTCACATGGTCTCGGAGAACAGCTCCCGACCGATCAGCATGCGGCGGATCTCGCTGGTGCCGGCGCCGATCTCGTAGAGCTTGGCGTCGCGCCACAGGCGGCCCAGCGGGTACTCGTTGATGTAGCCGTTGCCGCCAAAGATCTGGATG
>JBJOKP010000479.1:0-3236 GCA_046046045.1 Pseudomonadota bacterium
CTGATGCTGGCGTTTTCCTTGTAGAGCAGGCCGATGGCGGCGGCGGTGAGGAGGAAGTCCACCACGCCCGCGTCGCTGGCGCTGTGCACGAACCGGGCGTAGTAGTGCAGCACGGCGGGCACGATGCCGGCCGCGCCGTTGGTGGGCGCGGTGACGACCCGGCCGCCTGCGGCGTTCTCCTCGTTCACGGCCAGGGCGTAGAGGTTGACCCAGTCGAGCACCTGCAGCGGGTCGCGCAGCGCTTCCTCGGGGCGTGAGGTGAGCGCACGGTGCAGGCTGGCCGCGCGGCGCTTGACCTTGAAGCCGCCGGGCAGTTCACCGTCGGTGCTGATGCCGCGGGCCACGCAGGCCTGCATCACCTGCCAGATGGCCAGCAGGCCGGCGCGCACCTCGGCCTCGGGGCGCCAGTGCAGTTCGTTCTTCATCATCACGCCGGCGATCGACAGGCCCTCGCGGCGGCAGACGGCCAGCAGCTCGGCGCCGCTGTGGAAAGGCAGGGGCAGCACGGTGGTGTCGGGCGCGATCACCTGGGCGCGCTGGCCGTCGGCCGCCAGTTCGTCGCTGATGACGAAGCCGCCGCCCACCGAGTAGTAGCAGCGTTCGTCGATCACCTCCCCGGCAGCGTTGTAGGCCTCGAATCGCATGCCGTTGGCATGCAGGGGCAGGCTGGCACGGCGCTGGAAGACCAGGTCGGTCTTCTCGTCGAAGGGGATGGCGTGTATGCCCAGCAGGGCAAGGCGCCTGTCGCCGCGCACCTGGGCCAGCAGGGTCGGGATCTGGTCCACCGCCACCGCCTGCGGCTCTTCGCCCAGCAGGCCCAGCAGCACCGCCTTGTCGCTGCCATGGCCCTTGCCGGTGGCGCCGAGCGAGCCATAAAGCTGGCAGCGCACGCGGCGGATGTCGCTCAGCCGCCCGCCATGCTGCTGGCGCAGCACGAAGAGCCGCGCGGCCCGCATCGGACCCACGGTGTGTGAGCTGCTGGGTCCGATGCCGATCTTGAAGAGGTCGAAGGCGGAGACGGCCATGGCAGGCTCCCGGTCAAGGGGTGATCGGAGGGTGGACGTCCGCCGGGTGGGCGACCCAGCCTCAGCCAGCGCGCAGCGCGGTGGCGCAGGCGCTGCGGATGTCGGCCGCAAAGGCGTCCACTGCCTCGGCCGGCGTGTCCCAGGCACACATGAAGCGGCAGCCGCCGCCGGCGATGAATTCGTAGAAGCGCCAGCCCAGTTCACGTAGGGCAATGGCAGCGGCGGCCGGCAGGCGCGCGAACACCGCGTTGGCCTCGGGCGGATGCAGCACCTCCACCCCCGGCGTGCCGGCCAGGGCGGCATGCAGGCGCAGGGCCATGGCATTGGCCTGGCGGGCGTTGGTGAGCCAGGTGTCGTCCTCCAGCAGGCCCAGCCAGGGCGCGGAGATGAAGCGCATCTTCGAGGCCAGCTGGCCGGCCTGCTTGACGCGGTAGGCGAAGTCCTCGCTCAGGTCACGATCGAAGAAGACCACCGCCTCGCCCACCGGCAGGCCGTTCTTGGTGCCGCCGAAGCAGAGCACGTCCACCCCGGCGCGCCAGGTGATGTCGCTGGGGTGGCAGCCCAGGTGGGCCACGGCGTTGGCGAAGCGCGCGCCGTCCATGTGCAGCTTGAGGTGGCGGCGCTTGGCGATGGCGGCAATGGCGCGCACCTCCTCCACCGAATACACCGTGCCCAGCTCGGTGGCCTGGGTCAGGCTCACCACCTTGGGCTTGGGGTAGTGGATGTCGCTGCGCCTGGTGACCAGGGCCTCGATGGCGTCGGGCGTGAGCTTGCCGCGCCGTGCCGCCTCGCTGCTGCCTTCGGCAATCAGCAGCTTGGAGCCATTGCTGAAGAACTCCGGCCCGCCGCATTCGCCGGTCTCCACGTGGGCGACCGGCGTGCAGATCACCGAGTGGTAGCTCTGGCACAGCGAGGCCAGGGCCAGCGAGTTGGCCGCCGTGCCGTTGAAGACGAAGTAGATGTCGCAGTCGGTCTGGAACATCTCGCGCAGCGCCTCCGACACCTTGTGCGTCCAGCGGTCGTCGCCATAGGCCGGCTCATGCCCGCTGCCATTGGCCTCCTGGAACCAGCGCGCCGCATTCGGGCACATGCCGGCGTAGTTGTCGCTGGCGAAGTGGTGGCGGTGGGTGAAGGGGGTGGTGCTCATGTCGGTCCAGAGGATGCGGGAATGAGATGCTCAGCTCGCCGATGACGATGCCCAGGGGTCGAGCAAGGGCACCCCGCTGCGCGTGAAGTCGGCCGTGTTGCGCGTCACCAGGGTCAGGCCATGGTGCAGGGCGGTGGCGGCCAGAAAGAGGTCCGGTTGGGCGTAGGTGTGCCCCTGCCTGCGGGCCTGTTCCACGAGCAGCCGCCAGCGCAGCAGCACATCCTCGCTCACGGTCAGGGTACGCAGGTGGAACAGGGGTCGCACGCGGCCGTCCAGCCATTCCACCAGTTCACGGCGCTTCAAGGCGTCGTCCACCCGTTCGATGCCGTAGCGGATCTCGGCCAGGCTGACCTCGCTGAGGTAGAGGCTGTCCAGCGCTTGCGCAGCCACAAAGGCCAGCACGCGTGGCTCGGGCCGCGGCCGCCGCAGTTCGGACACGACGTTGGTGTCCAGCAGCCAGCCGCTCACAACGAGACCGGCTCGCTGATCGCCATGGCCTCCCCGAGTGGGGGCTGCAGTTCGATGTCGGCATGCGGCGAGGCCTGCAGCACGTCGATCAGCGCCTGGCCGGTGCGCGCGCCGCGCAGCCGGTCGAACTCCGCCGCATCAACGATCACCACCGCCGGGCGGCCATGCACCGTCACGCGCTGCGGCCCCACCTGGCTGGCCAGGCGCACCACTTCACTGAACCGGGCCTTGGCGTCCTGGAGGGGCCAGGGCGTCAGGGCTTCCTCCTCGGCGCGGAGCGGGGCGCCCGGTGTGGGGGGTGGAAATCTGGTCATGCTGACTAGATTAGCGTGATCAACCGCAGCCAGCAAGGGATGGGCTGGGCGCATCTTCCGAAGGAGGTCGATGCGCCCGCGCCATGGTCACCCGGCGTAGTCGCTCACCGGCACACAAGTGCAGAACAGGTTGCGATCCCCATAGACGTTGTCCACGCGGCCGACCGGGCTCCAGTATTTCTGCTGGCGCAGTTCGGCGCGCGGGTAGGCGGCCAGTTCGCGGGAGTAGGCGTGCGGCCAGTCGGCCACCAGCAGGCTGGCGGCGGTGTGGGGTGCGTTCTT
>JBJOKP010000480.1:0-3234 GCA_046046045.1 Pseudomonadota bacterium
GCCTCGTCGGCAGTCACCGCCTCGACCGGGACCGTTTCGACCACATCAGTCGGCAGGCTCTCGACCTCCTCCGCCGCCACCCCCACCGCCACGTCCAGGCCCTTGCCAGCGTCGATCCAGACCTCGCCCACGGGGCTGTCCCTCAGGCGTTTCAGGTCCTCCGGATCGCGCAGCACGAAGCGGGTGCGCCAGAAGGGATGCGACATCCATGGCCCGCACATCGCGTGCAGGTGCATGCCCAGGCGCAACTGGTCGACAGGAATTCGTTTCAGCATGGCACAGGCATTGTCGGCAGCCGCGCGGCCAACTGAATGCCTGAAATCAAGGGCTGAACATGGCGCTGTCGCCCGCATCACGAGCGCCCAGGAAAAAGCCGCCCGAAGGCGGCTGGTCTGGCGCGATCCGGACGCGATCTGCGTCCGGACAGCCTGGGTTTCAGCGGAACTTGGCGTTGGGCACCACGGCCAGTTCGCCCGGCAGGCTGGCGATGTAGCCGGCCAGCTGCTTCAGTTCGGCATTGTTGAAGGGCGCGGCCATGCCGGCCATGATGGCGTTGCCGCGGCCGACATTGGCGTTGTTGGTGGTCTTGTAGGCCTTCAGGGCGACCAGCAGGTAGTCGGCATGCTGGCCAGCCAGCTTGGGATAGGACGGGTCGATGGGCTTGTTCATGCCCTCGCCATGGCAGGAGGCGCAATTGCCCTTCTTCAGCAGTTCGGCCACCTCGGCCGACGGTGCCGGTGCAGCGGCACTGCTGGGCTTGACATCGGCGGCATAGAAGGCGGCCAGATCGGCGATGTCGGCGTCGGTCAGCGAGCCGGCGATGCCCTTCATGGTGGGGTGCTTGCGCTCACCCTTGCGGTAGGCGGTCAGCGCGGAGGCGATGTACTTGGCGCCCTGGCCGGAGATCTTGGGCACCTGATAAACCTCGGGGAAGCTGGCCTTGTAGCCTTCGATGCCGTGGCAGCCGATGCACATGGCCGCCTTGGTCTTGCCCTTGGCCGCGTCACCGGCGGCGGCATCCTGCGCATGAACCGACGACATCGCTGCCGTCAACGTGATCACCAGGGCCGCAATCGTGGTCTTCTTCATGGGTCGTTGAGGTCTATCAAGCAAATAAGCCACACATTATAGAAATTGGCGCCTGCCCGCTCTGTGGCGCCAAAGCTGCAATGGATGCTCGAAAACACCCGTGCCGCGGTCGCCCGCGCTGTTTCCCCTGCCGCGGGCCGCGCCTGGCCGCACCTCGGCACCGTCCATCGGCGGCGCAAGGAAAAGTGCGCACAATTCGGCCATCCTGTGCCCGGGGGGCACACAGCGCGTCCCCCACTCAGCAAGAGGCTCCATGACCCTGACCGAACTGCGCTACATCGTGGCCGTAGCCCGCGAGCACCATTTCGGCCGGGCGGCCGAAGCCTGCTTCGTGTCGCAGCCGACCCTGTCTGTGGCGATCAAGAAGGTCGAGGAGGAGCTGGAGGTCAAGCTCTTCGAACGCGGCGGCAGCGAGGTCACCGTCACGCCTCTGGGTGAGGAGATCGTGCGCCAAGCCCAGGCCACGCTGGACAGCGCCGCCGCGATCAAGGAAATCGCTCGCCGCGGCAAGGACCCGCTCGCCGGCCCGCTGCGCCTGGGCGTGATCTACACCATTGGTCCCTATCTGCTGCCTGACCTGGTGCGTCATGCCATCGAACGTGCGCCGCAGATGCCGCTGATGCTGCACGAAAACCTCACCGCCCGTCTGCTGGAGATGCTGCGCACCGGGGAGCTGGACTGCGCCATCATGGCGGACCCCTTCCCCGACACCGGCCTGGCCGTGGCCCCGCTCTACGATGAACCCTTTGTCGTGGCAGTACCGGCCCACCACCCGCTGGCCACCCGCGAGGAGATCAGCACCACCGAGCTCAAGCAGGAGACCATGCTGCTGCTGGGCACGGGCCATTGCTTTCGAGACCATGTGCTGGAGGTCTGCCCCGAGTTCGCCCGCTTTGCCAGCGATGCCGAGGGCATACGCAGGAGCTTCGAGGGCTCCTCGCTGGAGACCATCAAGTACATGGTGGCGTCGGGCATGGGCATCACCGTCGTGCCCCAGCTCTCGCTGCCGCGCGAGACCCCCTCGATGGATCCGCGCCCGCTGGTGAAATACCTGCGCTTCACGGCCCCCGCACCGTCGCGCCGCGTCGTGCTCGCCTGGCGGCGCTCCTTCACCCGCTACGAGGCGATCGCCGCGCTGCGCAACATCGTCTACGCCTGTGAGTTGCCTGGGGTGAACCGACTCACGGCCTAAGGTCGAGGAACAGCCTGTGCCGCCAGGGTCACCATCCGATCGGCCGCGGCAGGGGATTCCGAGCAGGAATGCAGCCATGCTGCTGCCACGCCGCAAGCCGCGCTCAAGTCGGCAGAACTGGCGCCGATGGCAGGGAGGACAAGGTCCACTCCGGGTCAGCCTCCAGACGGCATGACCGCCCACCGCACCCTGCCGCCCGCCTGCACCATGCGCCTGCCTTTCCTGAACCGCCCGCCAGCCAGCCCCCGCCCGGCGTCGCACCGCTCGTCAGGCCAGGTGGACACCCGGCCATCGGCCGACCGATCCGGCCAGGACACCCAGGGCGGCGAGGCCAACCGTCACCGCGACAGCGCCGCCGGCGAGCGCCGCGGCACGGACCGCCGCGGTGCACGCACCCGCAGCGCCCAGGAGGCCGTGCAGGCCCGCACCCGTCGGGCCCAGTTTGGCGCCCTGATGCGCAATCTGCCTGTCAGCCTGGGCGGCATGCTGGTGCTGGCCACGGCCACCGTCATGGTCAGCCAGGGCCACATCGACCAGACCCTCATGCTGGGCTGGCTCATCGCTCTGGCCACGCTCTCCTTGACTGGCATGCAGGCCGCCTGGCGCTGGCGCCAGACCGAGGCCGACCAGCGCCGTGTCTCGACCAGCCAGTTGCGCCTGGTGAGCGGCCTGGCCGGCGTGGTGGGCGCCCTCTGGGGCAGCCTGCCTGCCCTGCTCTTCCTGCGGGCCGAAGCCGGGGCGCAGTCGATGGTGGCGCCGCTGCTCATCGGCGTGCTGGGCGGCGGCTGCATCACCCTGGCCGCGCTGCCTCCGGCCCTGGCCAGCTTTGCCGCCACCCTGAGCGCCGGCACCCTGCTCATGCTCAGCCTGAGCCTGGATGACAGCGCACGCTACACCTTGCTTGCCTGGGTGGTGTTTGTCGCCATGGGGGCCACCGGCGCCCTGGCCCATGC
>JBJOKP010000481.1:0-3229 GCA_046046045.1 Pseudomonadota bacterium
GGCGCGGCCACTTTCCAGCGTGACGGCGGGCAGCACCTGCAGGCCCACGCCGGCAGCGCGGGCGCGTTCGAGCACGGCGCTGCGGTCGGGCTCGAACTCGGGCGCATCGAGGTGGCAATGGCTGTCGATCCAGCCCATGCTCGCGTCCAGCGCCGCGGCAGGCGCGGGGAGGTCGGGCAGGTGGGTAGGGGACATCATGGCCGGGATGATGCCAGCCGGCCGGCGCAGTCACCGCCGGGGCGCGAGCGGCGGGCTGGCTGTGGATGACCACATCAGCGCCGGCGGGCCCGCGCTGGCATGATGTGGCGCACCCCCGCCCAACGGCGCTCCTGCATCCTTGCTCGCACCGCGTGACCCCACCGCCCCCATCGCCTGCACCGGTCCCGGCCCTGGGGGCGGACTGGCCCCTGCCGCTGCGGCCCCTGGCCTCGCCCATGTTCCGCATGTTGTGGCTGGCCTGGGCGGCCGCCAACCTGACCATGTGGATGAACGACGTGGCGGCGGCCTGGCTGATGACCCAGCTCAGCAGCAGCGCGGTGCTGGTGGCCCTGGTCTCGGCGGCCTCCACCCTGCCCACCTTCCTGCTGGGGCTGCCCAGCGGCGCCCTGGCCGACATCGTCGACCGCCGGCTCTACTTCGCCACCACCCAGGTCTGGGTCGCCGTCGTGGGCCTGGTGCTGGCCCTGCTGGCCCTGTTCGACGGGCTCAACGCCCATCTGCTGCTGGCCCTCACCTTTGCCAACGGCATAGGCCTGGCCATGCGTTGGCCGGTGTTTGCCGCCATCGTGCCCGGCCTGGTGCCGCGCGAGCAGCTCTCGGCGGCGCTGGGGCTCAATGCCATCGCGATGAACGTGTCGCGCATCGTCGGCCCCATGGCGGCCGGGGCCATCCTGGCCAGCCTGGGCACGGCGGCGGTGTTCGCCCTCAACGCGGTGCTGGCGGCGGTGGCCTGTGCCCTGATCCTGCGCTGGCCGGGCCAGCCGCGCACCAGCGCCCTGCCGGGTGAACGCTTCGTCGGCGCCATGCGGGTGGGCTACCAGCATGTGCGCGAGTCGCCGCGCCTGCAGGCGGTGATGCTCAAGGTCTTCCTCTTCTTCTTCCAGTCCATCGCCCTGCAGGCCCTGCTGCCCCTCCTGGCCAAGCGCCTGGGCAGCGGGGCGGGCGGCTACACCCTGCTGCTGGCCAGCCTGGGCTGCGGGGCGGTGACGGCGGCCCTGGCCGTGGGACACATGCGGGCGCGCTGGTCGCGTGACCAGATCGTGCGCGGCGGCACCTTCATCCAGGCCGTGATGGCCGTGGCGGCCGCCCTGGCGCCCAGCCTCGCCTGGGCCGTGCCCGCCCTGGTGCTGGCCGGCATGGCCTGGATCTCCTGCGCCAACACCCTCACCATGTCGGCCCAGCTGGCCCTGCCCAACTGGGTGCGGGCGCGCGGCATGGCGGTCTACCAGATGGCGCTGATGGGCGGCAATGCCGTGGGCGCGGCGGTGTGGGGCCAGGTGGCCGGCATGACCGATGTGCCCACCGCCCTCTACGCCGCCTCGGCCAGCGGCACCCTGCTGCTGCTGCTCACCTGGCATCGCACCGTGCAGGGTCCGGGCGACGAGGACCTGAGCCCGGTGCCGGCCCAGACCACGCCCACCACCGCCATCAGCGTGGAGCCCGACGACGGCCCGGTGATGGTCACCATCGAATACCGCATCGACACCACCCGCGCCGCCGACTTCGCCGCCGTTATGCAGCAGACCCGCCGCGCCCGGCTGCGCCAGGGCTCGCTCAGCTGGGGCCTGTTCCGGGACACGGCGGTGCCGGGGCGCTACATCGAATATTTCGTCGACGAGAGCTGGGTCGAGCACCTGCGCCGGCTGGAGCGTTTCACCGCCGCCGACGTGCAGCTGCGCCAGCAGCGCCTGGCCTTCCACCAGGGCGGTGAGCCCCCGCTGGTGCGGCGCTATGTGGCCGATGCACTGGTGGACTGAACGCGGCCTCCGCCCCCCGGTCTCCGCACCGGCTTCAGCGTCCCTGAGGGCGATGGGTTCAAATCCCGGCCTCGCTGCCGCCGGCCCGGCCGCCTGCACCCCCACCTGTCTGCCCTGACGATGACTGCCCCGCTGGAACCTGCTGCTGCGTCCCTCGTGCCCAAATCACCCGAATCGTCCGAATCGCCCGAGCCCGGCCTGGAACCGCCCGTGGTCGAGGCTCCGGCCAGCCGGCCCGATCCGGGCGAGCTGGCCTCTGTGCGACCGGTGGTGCGGGCGCTGTCGCGTGCCCATCCCCAGCGCGTGCAGCTGCACAACGAGGTCCATGCCCGGCCCTACGAAAGCCTGGTGGCGCCAGTGGCCATCACCCATGTGGGCCTGGTGGAGGGGGATGGGGTGGCCAGCCGGGCCCATCTGGATGCGCTGCTGCAGGCGCGCGGCCTGGCGCCTTCCCAGCCCGAGGCCAAACATCTGAGCGCCGAGCTCAGCCAGCGCGCCGGCGAGCTGCGCCTGCGCTGGGAGCAGCACACCGAGTTCCAGTCGCTCAGCTTCTGGCGTGCGCTCGACGCCGTGCCCACCGCCTGTGATGCCGCCCACCTGCCCGAGCTGCCGCGCGACTGGCTCACCACCATGCCCGGCCAGTGGCTCATCGGCCTGCATGTGCTGGTGCTGCCGCGCTCGGCCACCACGCCCGAGGCCACGGCCGCCCTGGTGAAACGCTGCCTGGACGAGACCACCCTGGTGGGCTCGCTGGTGATGGATGGCCAGGCCACCATGTACACCGACTTCCGCCTGCATGGCGATGGCTGCGGGCGCTGGATCATCGAGGTGGGCGACATGAACCCGCGCCGCCTGGGTCGGGCCGTGCAGCGGGCGCTGGAGATCGAGACTTACCGCATGATGTCGCTGCTGGGTCTGCCCGCCGCGCGCGAGGTGGGTGATGCCCTGGCCCATGCCGAACGTGACCTGGCCGAGATCGCCGAGGCCATCCGCAGTGCCGACCGCGAGAACGAGCCCGAGCTGCTGCGCCAGCTCACCCAGCTCGCCGCCAACGTGGAAAGTGTCTACGCCCGCACCCATGCGCGCTTCTCGGCCAGCGCGGCCTATTTCGAGCTGGTGCAGCGCCGCATCACCGAGCTGCGGGAGGAACGCATCCACGGCCTGCAGACCCTGGGCGAGTTCATGGAGCGGCGCCTGGCCCCGGCCATGCAGACCTGTGCCTGGGCGGCGCGGCGCCAGCAGGCCCTCTCGCA
>JBJOKP010000482.1:0-3222 GCA_046046045.1 Pseudomonadota bacterium
TGGTGCACGTGCCCTACCGCGGCGGTGCACCCATGACCACCGACCTCATCGCCGGCGTCATCCCGGTGGGCATCGACGTCATCACCGCCTACGTGCCCCTGCTCAAGACCGGTCAGATCAAGGGCCTGGCCGTGACCAGCAAGCAGCGCTCGCCCCTGGCGCCCGACGTGCCCACCGTGGCTGAACTCGGACTCCCCAAGCTCGAGCACGAGAACTACTTCGGCGTCTCCGGCCCGGCCGGCCTGCCCAAGGAGGTGGTGGACAAGCTGGGCAAGGCCCTGGGCGAGGTGCTGGGGCAGCCCAACGTGATCGAGCGTTTCAAGGAGCAGGGCATCACCCCGCTCAAGCTGGGCCCGACCGACTACGCCGCCTACGTGTCCCGCCAGGTGACCGAATGGGCACCGGCCATCAAGAAGGCCGATCTCAAGTGAATCCCCGCGGCCGGCGGCGCTGCCCGCCGGCCACGCGTCCCTATCTGCCGCTCCCATGATGGACACGACCTACCTGCTCGACTGGGCCAACCTGCTGCTGCGCTGGCTGCACGTCATCACCGCCATCGCCTGGATAGGCTCGTCCTTCTACTTCGTCTGGCTGGACAACTCGCTGGTGCCGCCCACCGACCCCGCGGCCAAGGATCGCGGCGTGGGCGGCGAGCTCTGGTCGGTGCACGGCGGGGGCTTCTACAACGCGCAGAAGTACCCGGTCGGGCCGCGGAAGATGCCCGAGCACCTGCACTGGTTCTACTGGGAGAGCTACTCCACCTGGCTCTCGGGCTTCGGCCTCTTCACCCTGCTCTACCTGTGGAACGCGGGCAGCTTCCTGGTCGACAAGAGCGTGCTGGACTGGTCGCCCACCATGGCGGGCGCCGCGGCCCTGGGCTTCCTCGCCGCGGGCTGGATCGTCTATGACCTGATCTGCCGTTTCGTCGGCCAGGTCAGGAAGCCCGACGGCAGCCTGGCCACCGGCAACGACGGCCTGGTGCTGGGCCTGCTCTTCGTCTACACCGTGGCGGCCACCTGGCTGGCCTGCCAGCTCTTCGCCGGCCGTGCGGCCTTCCTGCTCATGGGCGCCATGCTGGCCACCATCATGAGCGCCAACGTCTTCGTCTGGATCATCCCGGGCCAGAAGACGGTGGTGAAGGAACTCGAAGCCGGCCAGCCGCCCACCGCCATCTACGGCCAGCGCGGCAAGCAGCGCAGCGTGCACAACACCTACTTCACGCTGCCGGTGCTGATCGCCATGCTCAGCAACCACTACGGCATGCTCTACCAGCACCCGCACAACTGGGCCGTGCTGGCCGCGCTGATGCTGGTGGGCGCGCTGGTGCGGCAGTTCTTCGTCGCCCGCCACAAGGGCAGGCAGCTGTGGGGCCTGGTGGCTGCGGCCCTGGCCATCCTGGCCGGCCTCATCGTCGCCCTGGCACCGGCGCCGCGCGCTGCCGCGGCCAATCAGCCACCGGCCAGCTTCGCGGCCGTGCAGGCCATCGTCGCCCAGCGCTGCGTGATGTGCCACAACCCCCAGCTGGCCAACAAGGGCGTGATGCTGCACGAGGCCGCGCTCATCCAGAAGCAGGCCGCACAGATCCAGCAGATGGTGGTGCTGCAGCGCCTCATGCCGCTCAACAACGCCACCGGCATGACCGAGGACGAGCGCGCCCTCATCGGCCGCTGGTTCGCCGGCGGCGCCAAGGCACCGTGACACCGCTGGCGCGTTCCGTCGTTCCCCCGCTTCCCTTTCCCGCAGTGGCTCGCCGGGCCTCACCGGCTTCCTACATGCCCGGGCAGGCCGGTCTGACCGGTCGCGACCCAGGGCAGCACAACACCTGGAGACAGCAACCATGAACTCCCCCAGCGCCGCCGTTCATCCGGTGGACGAGAAGATCCCCGGCCCGCGCCTCACGGCCCTGGGCCTGCAGCATGTGCTGGTCATGTATGCCGGCGCGGTGGCCGTGCCGCTCATCGTCGGCCGGGCGCTCAAGCTCAGCCCCGAGCAGGTGGCCCTGCTCATCTCGGCCGACCTGTTCTGCTGCGGCATCGTCACCATCATCCAGTCGCTGGGCCTGGGCGGGATGTTCGGCATCCGCCTGCCGGTGATGATGGGCGTGACCTTCGCTGCCGTAGGCCCCATGGTGGCCATGGCCAATGCCGTGCCGGGCGTGGATGGCGCCCGCGCCATCTTCGGCGCCATCATCGGCGCAGGGCTGGTCAGCATCCTGATCGCGCCGCTGGTGAGCCGGCTGCTCAAGCTCTTCCCGCCGGTGGTGACGGGCACCATCATCCTGGTCATCGGCATCAGCCTGATGCGCGTTGGCGTGGGCTGGGCCATGAACGGCCAGCCCTTCCAGGCCCAGAACGTGGACGTGCCCAAGCTCGTTGCCATGGTGGACAAGGTGAAGGCTGATGCCGCACTGGCTGCTGCCAGCGCGGCACCGGGTGCGTCGGCGCCCGCCATGAAGCTGCCCGGCCCCGTGCCCATGGTGGACAACCCGGGCTATGCCGCGCTCGACGGCCTGGCGATTGCCGCCTTCGTGCTGGTGGCCATCCTGCTCATCACCAAATACGCCCGCGGCTTCGTCGCCAACATCGCCGTGCTGCTGGGCATCGTGGCCGGCTGCGGGCTTGCCACGGTCATGGGTCGCATGAACTTCGACAAGGTGGCCAAGGCCGGCTGGTTCGACGTGGTCACGCCCTTTGCCTTCGGCATGCCCACCTTCGACGCGGTGATGATCCTCACCATGGTGCTGGTGATGATCGTGGTGATGATCGAGTCCACCGGCATGTTCCTGGCCCTGTCGGACATGACGGGCAAGCCCATCGGCCAGAAGGAACTCGCCGCCGGCCTGCGCACCGACGGCCTGGGCACGCTGATCGGCGGCATCTTCAACACCTTCCCCTACACCAGCTTCAGCCAGAACGTGGGCCTGGTGGGGGTGACCGGCGTGAAGAGCCGCTACGTGTGTGTGGCCGCGGGCGTGATCATGGTCATCCTGGGCCTGCTGCCCAAGATGGCCGCCCTCATCGAGGCCGTGCCCCCGGTGGTGCTGGGCGGCGCCGGCCTGGTCATGTTCGGCATGGTCGCCGCCACGGGCGTGCGCATCCTCTCGGGCGTGGACTTCAAGGCCCGCCGCCATGAGCTCTACATCGTCGCCATCTCGGTAGGCTTCGGCCTGCTGCCCCTGGTCGCCCCGCGCTGGACCCAGCAGATGGCCAAGAGCCTGCACCC
>JBJOKP010000483.1:0-3222 GCA_046046045.1 Pseudomonadota bacterium
CCGGCCGAGAGCAGGGCCCCGGCGAGCAGCGAGCTCACGATCATGAAGACGGCGTTGAGGATGTTGTTGGCCGCGATGATGCGGGCGCGGTGGCTGGCCGGCGCACGCAGCTGGATGAGGGCGTACATGGGCACGCTGTAGAGGCCGGCCGAGCCGGCAAGCAGGGCCAGGTCGGCCATCACGTGCCAGTGGCGCGGCTCGGCGATGAAGGCGCCGAGGCTCCAGAAGGCCGTGCCGGCCGGCGGCAGCGGCACGCGGCCGACGGCGAAGTAGAGGTCGACCGCAAACACGCTCATGCCGATGGCGCCCAGGGGCACGAGGCCGATCTCCACATGGCGGCGCGAGAGCAGCTCACACATCAGCGAGCCCACGCCGATGCCGATGGAGAAGACCACCAGCAGCAGCGAGGCCACGTGTTCGTCGCCATGCAGGATCTCCTTGGCAAAGGCCGGGAACTGGGCCAGGAAGACCGCACCGAAGAACCACATCCACGAGATGCCCAGCAGCGAGCGGAACACCACCAGGTTGCCGTGGGCCAGCTTGAGGTTGCGCCAGGTCTCGCTGAAGGCATTGAGGTTGACCTTGAGCCCGGGGTCGGTGGAGGGCGAGGCCGGCACTGCCTGGGCCGTGAGCCGGCCCAGCAACGCCACCACCAGGCAGGAGATGGCCACGACCGTCGCACCGATGCCGGGCAGGGCGATGAGCAGGCCGCCCACCACATTGCCCACCAGGATGGCCACGAAGGTGCCCATCTCCACCATGCCGTTGCCGCCGGTGAGCTCGTGCTCCTGCAGGTGCTGGGGCAGGTAGGCGTATTTCACCGGGCCGAACAGCGTGGAGTGCAGGCCCATGAGGAAGACGCAGGCGAGCAGCAGGTAGACCTTGGTGTTCACCTCGCTGGCGGTGAAGCCCAGGGCCGCGATCAGCATGATCACGATCTCCAGGCTCTTGACGAACTGCATCACCCGCGCCTTGTCGAACTTGTCGGCCAGCTGGCCGCTGGTGGCCGAGAAGAGCAGGAAGGGCAGGATGAACAGCGCGCCGATGGCCAGCCCCGCCAGCGCCGGCGGCAGCCAGGCCACCTGCAGCTGGTAGGTGATGAGCACGGTGAAGGCGAACTTGAAGAGGTTGTCGTTCGCCGCGCCGAGGAACTGGGTCCAGAAGAAGGGCGCGAAGCGCCGCTGGCCCAGCAGGGCGAACTGGCTGGCGTGGCTGGCCGATTCACCGCCCGGGGCGCCGGGCGCGGTGCCCGCGGTGGCCGCGGCAGGCGCGGCGGGATGGGATGAAGGCATGTCGTGTCTCCGTCTGTGGAGCGGAATATAGGCGCGGGGCTGGGGCTTGCGGGTCAGGCCGATCAGCGCACCACCACCGGCGCCGCACCCAGGCCGGCCTGGGCCATGAAGGCGAAGACCGAATCGACCGTGACGGTGGCGATGCGGTCGGCATAACGCTCGCTGTTGGGGTGGTCGTCGAAGGCGATGTGGGCCGTGCCCACGCGCGCGCCCAGGCGCTTCATCGGGTTCACGCGCAGCACGGTGGGCTGGTAGCCCTTGAACTGCAGCCAGGCCTGGGCGCGCTCGCGCGAACTCACGCCAGGCTCCATGGCCATGGCCAGGGTCTCCAGCGCCCACTGGTTGCTCTGCTGGTAGCGGGTGGACCAGGGGTAGGCCACCATGTTGTAGTGGCGCTGCTGCAGCAGGGTGACGCGGCTGCCGTTCTGCAGCAGCCTGAGCATGACGGCCTGCACCTCGGGCGTGGGGATCTCGATGCCGGCCTCCAGGGCGTAGAGGTCGTCGAGGAAGAACTGGGCCAGGCCCTGGCGGTAGACATGGCCCTCGGCCGTGCCGCACTGGTTGAGCTTGTGCACCACCCGCCACGCCTTGGCGGCCTCGTCCCTGTAGGCCCAGCCCAGGTGGGAGTAGCGCAGGTTCCACTCGTCCAGGTTCTGGCCGCGGCGGGCGATGACGACCACCTGCGCACCGCTCGCATCCAGCCACTGCGCGGTGCGCGCGGCCAGGTCCAGCGCATCGGCCATCTGCACGGCCTTCATCGGCCTGGCCTCGCAGTTCTGGCCGGCCTGGGCGGGGGGGGTGAGGCAGAGGGTCAGCACCGCGAGTGCGGCGGCTGCGATGTGGCGGGTCACGAAGGCAGAGGGACGGGAAAGGGTGATGTTCATGATCGAGATCCAGTTGGGTGCTGCTTGATCGCGCGGGCTGGGCTGCGCGGAAAGTGGCCGATCGAAACGTCCTGCGGCGCAGGGCGGACGCGGGCGGTCGACGATCCGGCCGTGGATTGATTGACGGTGCTCACGCAAGGTCGGTGCGGCCCCGCGAGGCGTGGTGCAGGCGCCAGCCCCGCAGGCCGCCCAGTGCCGCGAAGGCGGCAACATGCAGCGCGAAGGTGAACCACCAGTAGCGCTGGTGCACCACGCTGTTGGTGAACAGGGTGAGCACCATCACGGCATTCATGACGAGCAGGAGCGTGTCGCGCCGGTGCTTCCAGGTCGCCAGCAGGCAAACGCTCGCGAGCGCCAGGAATGGCAGACCGAAGGGGATCAGGAACAGGAAGCCAAACACACCACCATAGCCCGACCAGTCCGTCACGACCTCGTCGAATGGCACATGCAGGATGAAAGTTCCCCAGGCGGCGATGGCCGCAAAGAGGGCGTGGGCCAGCCAGACCCGGCGCGACGCACGCAGGGGTAGCTCGGTTTCAATGTCCTGGCTTGCAGGGTTCGACGTAGCAAGAACGGTCATGAGCTTTTCTCCTTGCTTGCCCACCGCGCTCACCAGGTGAGCCTCTGGTTGTGCATCAGCGCCAGCCCCAGTTCGTTGGGCACGAAGCACAGCGCCTCGCCCGAGGCCACCAGCAGCCAGCCGGCCGAGAGCGCCGTCACCGACAGGGCGGCACCGACGCCGACGGAGGCGCCGTGCGCCAGGTCACCGCTGACACGCAGCACGATGCGGGCGCCGTCCGACGCACGCTCCAGCACCCACACCGTGCCGGTGGCCGAAGCGGTGATCGCCACGACCGTGAGCTGCACGCCGGCAGACAGCACCAGGGCCGGCGCGCTGGCAGCGATGGCCACCGGCAGGCTGAGGGCCAGCGAGGAGGCGGCCGAGAGATCCTCCGTGCCCGCCTGGGCCGGCGTGGCGATGAGGGCGGTGCTGGCGCAGGACAGGGCCATCGCCAGGGCGATCAGGCTGTGGGACAAGCCGTGGG
>JBJOKP010000484.1:0-3219 GCA_046046045.1 Pseudomonadota bacterium
TCATGGCACGACGGTGAGCCTGCTGCTGCCGGTTCGGCCGCTTCCTATGTCGCCGCTGCGTGATGGGTCTGCCGTGGAGGGCGGCGCCCAGGATGTGAATGACGCGGCATCGCGTCCCGGTCACCGAGCCTCGGGCGGGGAGCGGATGGCATGAACGTCCTGTTCGAGCGTCGGCCGGTGCTGGTGGTGGACGATTCGGCCGAGCTGCGCCGCCTCATGGTGCTGATGCTGCGCCACCGCTACCAGGTGCATCAGGCCGCTAGCGCCGACGAGGCCCAGGCCCTGCTCCGGACCACCCCGGTGGACCTGCTGGTGCTGGACATCAACATGCCTGGGGAGCTCGACGGGCTGGACCTGCTTGATCTGCTGCGCCGCTCGCCCCGGCACGCCGGCCTGCCGGTGGTGATGGTGAGTGCTCGGGGGCGGCCGTCGGACCCTTACGTGGCCAACACCCTGGCGGTTCAGGCCTTCCTCACCAAGCCCTTCAGCCCCCTGGCCCTGGTCGATTGCGTCGATCGCCTGCTGATCGCGCGAGCCTGATGCCCATGCCCATGCCCATGCGCTCGTCTGCGCCCCGATCGATCTCCTGCCGGCACCGGCTTGCTGGCCGCGGCCTGATCGCCGCCGTGGTCCGGCGGCTGCAGCCAGGGATGGTCCTGCTGCTGGCCGCTGCCGCCCTGCTCTGGTCGGCGCCAGCCGCTGCGGCTGACCTGCCCGAGATCCGCGCCCGTGGCGTCCTGCGCCACCTTGGCATCCGTTACGCCCACTTCGTGACCGCTGAAGGTCGAGGCCTCGATGTGGAACTGGTGCAGGGGTTCGCAGCCGAGCTGGGGCTGCGCTACGAACTGGTGCCGACCAACTTCTACGATGCCGTGCGCGACCTGCTGGGCCGCGAACTGGTGAAGAAGGGCGATCAGTACGAGCTGGGCGCGGTCGCCCCGGTGCGCGGCGACCTGGTGGCCGCGGGCTTCACCCGCCTGCCCTGGCGCGAAAAGCTCATGCTGTTCTCGACGCCGACCTTTCCGTCGCAGGTCCTGCTCGTCACCACGGCCGAGGCCCCCCACCCGTCCATCCCGCCCGGGGCCAGCCTGGCCGAGGACATCGCCCGCACCCGGCGCGTGCTGGGGCGGCGCAGCCTGCTGGTGATGCATCGCACCTGCCTGGATCCGGCCAACTACGGCCTGCAGGGCACCGGGGTGGACCTGCGGGCCTACACGGCCAGCACCCTGCTCGACGAGATGGTGCCTGCGCTGCTGCGCGGTGATGCCGAGTTCACCCTGCTGGACGTGCCCGACGCGGTGCTGGACCTGCAACGATTTGCCGGCCGCATCAGGGTCATCGGTCCGATCTCCGAGCACCAGACGCTGGCGGCGGCCTTTCCCCCCGACGCGCCGCTGCTGCGGGCTGCCTTCGACGACTACCTCAAGCGTGTGCGTGCCGACGGCCGCTACGACCGGCTGGTGAACCGCTACTACCCGGGCATCCGGCGCTACTTCCCTGAATTCTTCGAGCGTTATCGCTGAACAGCGGTGACCGTCGCGCCGGCGTGCGCGCGTCACTCCCCTGCGTGCACCATGTCCTTGCCGCCCCGTCCGATCCCCACACTGCGGCAGTCCCTCGGTGCACGCAGCGGCCTGACCGGCCTGACCCGCCGCCTGCTGGTCGCCGTGGATCGCTACGTGGCCGGGCTCCAGCCTCGCCAGCTCGCCGGGCTGCTGACGCTCTTCGCCAGCTTCTTCGTGGTGGTGGCGACGGCCAGCTTCTCCGCCCTGGCCCTGGACGGCCTGGGCAAGGATCGCCAGCGCCTGGATGCCGTGGCCAGCCTCAAGGCTCGCGAGATCGAGACCTGGCTGGACGAGCGCCACAGCGACATCGGCCTGCTGGCCCGCAACAGCGTCTTCCAGGCGCTGCTGCTGCCGCTGCAGCGCCGCACGGACGCCCGCTGGCCTGACCGCCTGAACGCCTGGTACGAGAACTTGCGCCTCACCACCTGGCTGGCGGACATGTGCCGCATCCATGGCTTCCGCAGCGCCGAGGTGGTGGATCGCCAGGGCCACCCGCTGGTCACCTCGGGCAGCCCGCCGTACCAGGCAGGCAACCTGGCGGAACTGCTGGCGCTGGTGTCCGCTGCCCGGCCCCTTGGCGAACTGGACCTGCGACGGGGCGAGGATGGCCGCACCTTCCTCACCTTCGGGGCCCATGTGCAGGCCACGCCGCAGCATGAGCCTCTGGTGCTGGTGTTCGCGCTCGATGTGGCCGAGTCCCTGCTGCCGCGTGTCGAGACCTGGTCCCATGCCGACCACAGCGGTGAACTGCTGCTGCTGCGCATCTCGGGGGGGCAGGCCGAACAGGTCAAGGGTGAACCCGTTGCCCAGCTGGTCGCCGGGCCAGATGCCCTGGACGATCCGCGATCCCCCCTGGCGCAGGCCCTGCGCGTGGGCGGCGGGGTGTTCCGCGGTCCGGACCGTCAGGGCCAGGTGCATGAGGCCGCGGTGCGTGCCGTCCAGGGGCGACCCTGGTGGATCATGGCGCGCATCGACCGTGACGAGCTGCTGGCCCCCATCGTGCGGTTGGCCTGGGTCGGGACGCTGCTCACCGCGCTCGGTCTCACCGGGGTGTCCGCGCTGGCCCTGCTGCTGTGGCGCCAGCAACGCGCCCGGCTGGCCGAGGCCAGCCATCTGGCTGCCGAACTGCGCCGCAGCTCCGAGACAGCCCTGCAGGCCACGCGCGCCAAGACAGCTTTCCTCGCCACCATGAGCCACGAGATCCGCACGCCGCTCAATGCCGTGATCGGACTGACCCACCTGCTGCGTCGGCGCAGCCCGGACGGTGGCTGGCAGGCCGACAAGCTCGACCAGGTCAGCGATGCTGCCCAGCACCTGCTGGCCATCGTCAATGACGTGCTGGACATCTCGCGCGTGGAGGCGGGCCGCTTGACGCTGGAGCCACGCGAGTTCCTGCTGGAGGAACTGGTCCGCAGCAAGGTCATCGCCCTGGTGAGCGAACGCGCCCGCGAGAAGGGCTTGGCGCTGATCGTGGACATCGAGCCCGCCCTGCAGCTGCCGCTGCGGGGTGATCCGCTGCGTCTGGCCCAGGCCCTGCTGAACTACGTGGCCAATGCGGTCAAGTTCACCGCCACGGGACAAGTGCGCCTGCTGGCGCGCCGTGTCGAGGCGGCAGACCCCCTGACCGACGCCTGGCTGGTGCGTTTCGAGGTGC
>JBJOKP010000485.1:0-3217 GCA_046046045.1 Pseudomonadota bacterium
CCTGGGCTGGGACTACGCCCAGGTGCGCCCCGGCACCCTGCGCCAGAACGAGGGCCCGGGCAACGTGCTCATGGCCACCGTGGTGCACGAGCAGGTGTGCGAGGTGGTGAGCGCCTTCGGCATCAGAGGCCTGGCCGCTGAAAAAGTGGCCGAGCAGGTGGCCCGCGAACTGCGCCGCCACCTCGCCAGCCCAGGCGCCCTGGGTGAGCACCTGGCCGACCAGTGGCTGCTGCCCCTGGCCCTGGCCGTGCACGCCAGCGGCCGCCCGGCCGCCTTCAGCTGCACCACCCTCAGCCTGCACGCCCGCACCCACCTCGACCTCATCGCCCAGTGCCTGCCCCTGCGTGTGCACACCGGCCGCCATGGCGACGAGGCGTGGTGGGTGAGGGTGGAGCCAGACGGCGCATGAGTGAGGTACGAGTGCCGAACACGTCAGTCAGCTAAAGCGTTCAGCGTGATGCTTGGTTGTCGGCGTTGCGTGTCACGGTGCACAAGCTGCTTCGTTTCATCATCGGCCAGACTGTCCGTTGAAGTACATGAACAACACGATCAGGGCAAGGAGGCCGAAGCCGGCCACGAGAGATCGCAGGAATGCCCAAAAGACATCTGCATTGCGATGATGGCGAGCGAATTGAGTGCGCACCAATATGAAGAAGCCTGCAAACCAGACGAGCACGATAGCCACACTGACGAGCCACGTGGGCATGCGCAAGGACTCGCCCATGATCACCAGCAGCAGCGAGAGTGAGGGGGCAATGACACTAAGCCAAGTCCCTCGTAGAAGCTCCCGCCACGTCGCCTTGATCTCCGCCCTGGTGCGGGGCGTGGTCCGGGCCTGCGGATGGATCTGGCTCATGCAATTGCCTCCTGTCGCAGTGATTCAATCACTCCGCGCAGCGTGGCGCGGGCTTTGAATAGTGGCCAGCTGCGGGCAGGGACATGATCACATGGGATCCAACACGTAAGCAGGGGACTTACAGCGACAGCTCAGACACCTTCCATTCGCCTGACTGTCGCTGCAACCCTACAGTAAGGCTTCGATCACACGAAGCGCTCACTACCCTGCCGCGGAATCGCGCCTGGGCGTTGTCCCCCGAGAACTTGTACGTGTAGAACCAACGACTGAGATCCACGCGCGCATCGCCGCCGCACTGCGCAACTAACCGTTGATCGGTTCGGAGGAGAACCTTGGCCGCATCCCACGCATCAAGCTTCTCGGCAAACATCGGTGGGACGAACACGAGTCCAAGAACGATTGCCAGCGCAATCCATGCGCCCCGTTGAAGTTGCGAACGCGCGTTCATGGGCCGAACACCGTGATCTCAATGTCTGCCGCGGCGCCCACACCGATACCCCACTTGGTGTCGATCGAAGCTTTTGGCTGGCCACTCCCGTAGCCGGCCGAAGACGAGAACCAACTCATGAAATTACGGCCCCAGTTATCTTCGATCTTTGCGGATGCAGGCCCTAAGTTCACACCAGCCTCGGCGAAGAAGCCGACTCCAACGCCGCCCTGCTTGTACTGGGACGCGTCACCTCTGGCTCGGCCACTGAGTGGATCGTAGGCAGCCCCGAAGCCAAGTCCATTGCCAAGCTTCAGCGCCATAAATCCGCTGCCGCTTGCGGGATCGCGACCATATGTCAACGAGCCGCCGTCACCGAAATAGCCCCCAACTTCGATGGTCCAGAGCCCAAGCGGATCGATATTCGAAATCGGGTTCCCACTGCATAGCTGTACGTGTTGATCCCTCCACCCAGCCCGATGGGATCTGCCTGGGGATGTCCCCACTCCTCATGGCGTAGTCATGATCGGCCATTACCCCGACAACCCTCTCTCCGTTTCGCGGGAGGAAGACTGTTGCCGCAGGAGAACACTCCGTACATGCGGAGCATCGGCAGGAGGATGACGATGCCGATGGCCATGCCGATCACCCATCCACCTACGCGCTCGATTAGCGCGCCGCGCTCAGGGAACGACTCGATCAGCCAATCAAGACCAAGTCGACCGATATAGCCAAGCAGCGCTGCGACGCAAACAAACGCGATGGTGGCAACGAATTGACGGAGGCGACTACTATTTCCCATAGCCGCAATCCCCGAACTGTTGATTTGCGAAATCGATAGCGCCAGATGTCAATTCCGCCCCCGCCCCCGTCCCCGTCCCCGCGCCCGACACCAAGCCACCCCACACCCCGCGCGACACTGGACCTGCGCCAGCCGCCGTGCCTACTCCAGTCGCAACGGCATCCCGAGCTTGGTTTCTGACGCAAAACAGCCCGAACGGATCAATGTTCGAGATGGGGTTTCCGAAGGCGTATGTGTAGGTATTGATCCCGCCCGCGAGCCCGATGGGATCGGATTGGGTATACCTCCCACTTGCCGGGTCAAAGTATCTATTCCAGTTGTGGTTCAGGCCGCTTTCGGTGTCGACATACTGGCCTGGGAAGGCGATGTTGAATCTGCTGCCAGTGTTGGTGAGTATTTGGCGGGCGAAGGCGAAATGCCTTGCGCTGGCTTTTCTGGCCAAGACTCGACCTGAATGTTCGCGCGGGTTGAGCTCGAACCTGGCAATGGGTTGCCGCCGGCCGGTGGGTTTCACGCTCACACCTCGCGATGCCTGATCACCTCGCCCCCGCGCACCACCGTGCTGAGCTTCTGCCCGTTGGCGGCCAGCAGGGAGATGTCGGTGAGCGGGTCGCCGTCCACCACCAGCAGGTCGGCGCAGGCGCCTTCGGCGATGCAGCCGATCTCGCCCTGCATCATCATCATCTCGGCGGCGACCGAGGTGGCCTGGCGCAGGATCTCCAGCGGGGTGAAGACGGCGCTGCGCAGGGTGAATTCGCGGCACTGCTGGGTGTGCAGGCGGCCCAGCAGGTCGGTGCCGAAGGCCACCTTCACGCCGGCGTGGCGCATGGCCTGCAGGCCGTTCAAGGCGGCGGCATGGGCGGCCTCGACCTTCTGCTGGCTGATGGGCGGGAAGTTGAGCGCCCGGCCTTCCTCCACCAGGGCCTGGCTGATGACCAGGGTGGGCACGACCCAGGCGCCGCGTTCGGCCACGAAGGCGGCGGTCTCGTCGTCCATCAGCGTGCCGTGTTCGATGCTGCGCACGCCGAAGGCCACGCTGCGGCGGATGGCGCTGGCCGGGTGGCAGTGCGCCGCCACATAGCTGCGTCGCCCGGTGCATTCAGCCACGATGGCGCGGATCTCGTCCTCGCGG
>JBJOKP010000486.1:0-3213 GCA_046046045.1 Pseudomonadota bacterium
ACCAGCACGCAGCGCTGCGGCGCCACCTTCAGCCGCGCCATCAGGGCGCGGAACATGCGCGCATCGGGCTTGGGCCGCAGCTGGCCGAACATGGCCATCTGCTCGATGGCGATCACGCCGTCGACGTACCGGCCCAGGCCCAGGCCGTCCAGCACCCGGCGCGCGTAGGCGGCCGGCGCGTTGGTGACGATGTACTTGCGCCCGGGCAGGCGCGCAAGCGCGGCGCGGTCATGCGGATGGGTGCGCAGACTGGCCTCCAGCCCCGGCAGGCGGTGCGTCTCGTGCAGGAAATGGGCAGCCCGCACACCGTGGTGGCGCATCAGCCCGAGCAGGGTGGCGCCGTACAGCCGCCAGTAGCGGCGACGCAGTTCGTCGGCACGCGCCCGGTCCACACCCACCACCTGCCGCACGTAGTCGCTCATCGACACGTTGAGTGCGCCGAACACGTAGGCGCTGGCGTCGTGCAGGGTGTTGTCGAGGTCGAAGAACCAGACCGGCGCGCACCTGGGCTGACGCGGCCGCTTCATGCCTGCAGATCGTCGAAGGCGTCGTGGCCGCTCAGGCCCAGGTCGATGCTGGCCAACTGCAGCACGCCGTCCAGACCGGCGTCGGCCGGTGCGGCCTCGTGCAGCACCCAGCCGACCGGCTCGCGGCGGAAGAGTTCGAGCCGGCGGGCCGCGATGTCCACCAGCAGATATTCCTGCAGCGACTCCAGCCGGCGGTAGGCGGCGAACTTGGCGCCGCGGTCGAAGGCCGCGGTCGAGTCGGACAGCACCTCGACGATGAGCCGGGGCGCACGCAGCGCCACCTCGCGCTGACGATCGGCCTCGTCGCAGCTCACCATCACGGCGGGGTAGAACACCGCGTCGGCCGCCACGACCTCCAGCTTCATGTCCGAGGTGTAGGCACGGCAACGGGTACCGCGCAGGTGTTCGCGCAACCGCGCGAACAAGGCGCCCGCCACCAACACGTGTTCCTGGCGCGCGCCAACCATGGCGAACACCTCGCCGGCCAGGTATTCGTTCTTGTCGGCCTGCTGCGCCTCCCAGTCCAGGTAGGCGTCGCGGTCGAAGCGGGGTTGAGGCAGGCCCATGGTGGTGCTCGCGGGGAGGTTCGGGGTGGCGGTGTCCCGATGGTAGCGAGCCCCCGCGCGGCGCCGGGTGGACAGAAGACGAACGGACGGCCGCTCAGTTGTCGATCAGTTGTCGCTCAATGCGAGCGGATCATCGTGCCGTAGGCCTGGTCGGTCAGGATCTCCAGCAGCAGCACATGGGGCACGCGGCCGTCGACGATGTGCACCGCGTTCACGCCGCACTTGGCGGCGTCGATGGCGCCGGCGATCTTGGGCAACATGCCGCCGCTGATGGTGCCGTCCTCGACCAGCTCGTCGATGCGGCGCGAGGTCAGCTCGGTCAGCAGCTGGCCCTGCTTGTCCAGCACGCCCTTGATGTTGGTGAGCATCACCAGCTTCTCGGCCTTGAGCACCTCGGCCAGCTTGCTGGCCACCAGGTCGGCGTTGATGTTGTAGCTCTCGTTCTGGGTGCCGAAGCCGATGGGGCTGATCACCGGGATGAAGGCATCGTCCTGCAGCGCCTTGACCACGCTGGGGTCGATGGCCTCGATCTCGCCCACCTGGCCGATGTCGTGGGTCTTACTCGGGTCGTCCTTGTCCTGCAGCCTCATCTGGCGGGCGCGGATCAGGCCGCCGTCGCGGCCGGTCAGGCCCACGGCCTTGCCACCGGCGGCATTGATGAGGCCCACGATGTCCTGCTGCACCTCGCCGGCCAGCACCCACTCGACCACCTCCATGGTCTCGGCATCGGTCACCCGCATGCCCTGGATGAACTGGCCCTTCTTGCCCAGGCGGTTGAGGGCCTCGTCGATCTGCGGGCCGCCGCCGTGCACCACGATGGGGTTCATGCCCACCAGCTTGAGCAGCACCACGTCCTCGGCGAAATCGGCCTGCAGGGCCGGGTCGGTCATGGCATTGCCGCCGTATTTGATGACCAGGGTCTTGCCGTGGTACTTGCGGATGTAGGGCAGGGCCCGCGCCAGGATCTCGGCCTGCTCGGTGGGCTGGATATGGCCCAGGTCATCGGTGTGGTGGGATTGGCTCATGGCGGGCTCGGTGGAATGGGAGGTGGATGGCAGCGGGGCCGTCGCGGGATTCTAGGGAGGCCCCGCCCGGACCCCGGACTCAACCCCGCCTCTGCCAGATCCACACCCCGCCCACAGCTTGTCCACCGGCAGTGGGCGGGTTCTCCGCCGCCTGCGCACGGCTTGCCCACAGGTTTACCCACAGTCACGGCGGCCGGGGCCCGGAAGTGACCACCTGCCACTGACGGCCAGGCCGGCTCAGGCGCACACTGCGCGGTCACGCCCCGCCGGCGCAGCCGGCCCCACAGGCCGGCCCGGCCTGGTGTGCAGGAGGTGCTTGCATGGCGACCCACATCCCCGCTCCGCCCGCCGCCGCGGCCCGGCCCATCCGGCCCGGCCACGGCGTTGGCCTGCGTGCCTGCATCCAGGTTGGCGTCCGGGTCGGCAGCCTGGTTGCGCTGATGACCCTGCCGGCCAGCCCGGCCCGGGCCGAGGAGGGTGAGGTCACCAAGGTCGACCGGGCGCAGGGCCGCATCAGCCTGAAACACGGCCCCATCCGGAAGTTCGACCTGCCGGCCATGACCATGAGCTACCGCCTGGCCGATCCGCACTGGGCCGATCGCCTCAAGCCCGGCGACCAGGTGCACTTCGAGGTGGAGCGCCTCAAGGGCTACTACACCATCACGCGGTTGAGCCCCCTGCCTTGACGGCGCCGGCAGCCAGCGAGGCCGCGTCTGGGCTGCGCGCGGTCAACCATTCCAGCCGCTCATCGCCCTGAGCATCGAGCACCCCGGTCGGCTGCCAGCCGAGGTGGCGGTAAAAGCCATGGGCGCGCCGGGCCGGGTCGGTCGTGGTGACCAGGTGGAGGCGCTGGTGGCCGGCCTGGCCCAGGTCCTCCACCACCCGCGCCAGCAGGGCCCGGCCCAGGCCCAGGCCATCGGCATCGGCATGCACGGCCAGCACCAGCACCTCGCCGTGGGACGGCGCACCGGCGGCAAAACCCAGCAGGCGTGGCAGGCCAACGCCTGACACCGGGTCCAGCGCCTCGGCCACCCAGCCCTGCACCTCGCCACGGGCCGTCATGGCTGCCCAGCTGGCGGCCCGCGGGATGGCGTT
>JBJOKP010000487.1:0-3209 GCA_046046045.1 Pseudomonadota bacterium
CGGCGCACTGCCTATCAGCGCCAGGGTGCGCAGGAAGGGCCAGAACACTGGCAGCAGCCAGGCCAGGATCTGCGCCTCGTCGAAGCCGATCATGGGCAGGACTCCCTGGCGCCTGGACGCATGCCCCGCTCAGCCCACCACGCCCGGTATGGCCTGGAAGATGCGCTGGATGTATTCCACCAGCGTGGTCAACATCCAGGGCCCGGCCACGGCCATCACGGCCACGGCGGCGAGCAGCTTGGGCACGAAGCTCAGCGTGGCCTCATGCAGCTGGGTGGCGGCCTGGATCACGCTCACCACCAGGCCGATGACCAGGATGGTGAGCAGCATGGGCGCCGCCACGGTGAGCAGCACGGCCAGGCCTTCCTGGCCGAAGGTGAAGGCTAGCGTGGCGTCCATGGTCAGGGGGAGAAGGGATGGCGGATGAGGGATGGCGGCGGGCCAGGGTCAGCTCACGAAGCTGGCCGCCAGCGAGCCCAGCAGCAGGTTCCAGCCATCGGCCAGCACGAAGAGCATGAGCTTGAAGGGCAGGGCCACGAGCACGGGTGACAACATCATCATCCCCAGGCTCATGAGCACGCTGGCCACGACCATGTCGATCACCAGGAAGGGGATGAAGATGAGGAAGCCGATCTGGAAGGCCGACTTCAGCTCGCTGGTCACGAAGGCCGGCACCAGCACGCGCAGCGGCGCCTGCTCGGGCTTCACGGCCGGGTCGAGCTTGGCCAGGCGCGAGAAGAGCGCCAGATCGGCCTGGCGCGTCTGCTTGAGCATGAAGGCACGCAGCGGCACCTCGCCACGTTCGGCCGCCTCGCTGAAGCTGATCTGCCCCACCGCATAGGGCTGATAGGCCTCGGCATAGATCTTGTCGAAGGTCGGCCCCATCACGAAGAGGGTGAGGAAGAGCGAAAGCCCGACGATGACCTGGTTGGGCGGCGCGGCCTGGGCACCGATGGCCTGGCGCAGCAGCGAGAGCACGATGACGATGCGGGTGAAGCCCGTCATCATCAGCAGCACCGCCGGCAGGAAGGACAGCGCGGTGAAGAAGAGCAGGGTCTGGATGGGCACCGAGAAGTTGGTGCCGGCTGCCCCCTGCCCCACCAGCAGCGGCAGGCTGCCGGCCGCAGGCGCCACCGCGCCGGCTGCCACGCCGGCTGCCGCCCCCTTGGCCTGGGCCAGGGCCAGCACCGGCAGGGCCAGCAGCAGGCCGGCCAGGACGGCACGACCACAGGATCGCAGACGGGACCTCATGATGCCGCTCCATCGCCAGACCGGGCCGATGCCGACCCGCTGCGCCGTGGCAGCGCCCGGGCCAGCAGGGCCTGGAAGGTGGCGGGATTCGAGGCTGCACCTGCCGACGCCTGTCTGCTGCCCGCGGCCTCGGCCGCCGGTGGATTCACCGCGGCCCAGGCCGGCAGGCGTTCCAGAAGGGTGATCTGCTGGCCGGTCACGCCCAGCAGCAGGCAGCGCTTTGCATCGCCATGGCCCACTTCCAGCGCGACGACACGCTGGCCCGGGCCCAGCACCAGGCTGCCCTGCAGGTGCAGGCCGCCGCGGCCGGCACCAGCGCCTGCGCCCAGGCGGTCGGCCAGGCCGCTCTTCTTGAGCAGCAGCAGCACCACGGGCACCAGGGCCAGCACCAGGATGAGCCAGAGCAGCGGGGCCAGGGAGACGGCGGACTTCATGACAGCGTGATCAGAGAAGGCATCGGACGGCCATCAGCCGCGCGAGAGCCGGCGCATGCGTTCGCTGGGCGTGACGATGTCGGTGAGGCGGATACCGAACTTGTCGTTCACCACCACCACCTCGCCCTGGGCGATCAGGTAGCCATTGACCAGCACGTCCATGGGTTCACCGGCCAGCGCATCCAGCTCCACCACCGAGCCCTGGGCGAGCTGCAGGATGTGCTTGATGGGAATGCGCGTGCGGCCCAGCTCCACGGTGAGCTGCACCGGGATGTCCAGGATCATGTTGATGTCGTTGCCCGCCGCGCCGGCCGGATGGCCCGGCGTGAGCGCCTCGAAGGAGGCCGGCGTCATCACCTCGGGATTGGGGTTCACCACCTCGGTGCCCGTGCCGGCGTGCTGCTGTTGCTGCTCGTCGAGGGCGGCGGCCCATTCGGCCGCCATGGCGTCCTGTTCGCTCATGCCGGCAGCCGCCAGGTCTGGGTCAGCGGACATGGTTCTCTCCTATCCAGCCTAGCTGGCTTTGATTGGTCAGCATGCGTTCGACCTTGAGGGCCAGGTGGCCGTTGGAGGTGCCGTACTGGGCCTCCAGCACCGGCACGCCGTCCACCTTGGCCTGGATCATCTTTTCGAGGTCGAGCTCGATGAAATCGCCCGGCTTGAGCGACAGCAGCTGCTCCACCGTGGCCGGCGCATGGGCCAGTTCGGCCACCAGCTGCACCTCGGCGGCCTGGATCTGGTGCGTCAGCAGCTTGACCCAGCGGCGATCGGGCTCGGTCGAGTCGCCCTGCACGGTGCTGTAGAGCACGTCGCGGATGGGCTCGAAGGTGGCGTAAGGCACGCAGAACTGGATGTTGCCGGTGGTGTCGCCGATCTCCAGGGTGAACGAGGTCGAGACCACGATCTCGCCCGGCGCGGCCACGTTGGCGAACTGCGGCTGCATCTCCGAGCGCTGGTATTCCAGCTCCAGCGGATAGATGCCCAGCCAGGCCTTCTTGTATTCGGCCGTGATCACGTCCACCAGGCGCGTGATCACGCGCTGCTCGGTGGGCGAGAAGTCGCGTCCCTCGATGCGGGTGTGGAACTTGCCCGCCCCGCCGAACAGGGCATCGATGACCGCAAACACCAGCGAGGGGTCGCACACGATCAGCCCGCTGCCGCGCAGCGGCCGCACGCTGACGATGTTGAAGTTGGTGGGCACCACCGTCTCGCGCAGGAAGGCGCTGTACTTCTGCACCTTGATCGCGCCCACGCTCACCTCGGGCGTCTTCCTGATGAAGTTGAACAGGCCGATGCGGATGTTGCGGCTGAAGCGCTCGTTGATGATCTCCAGCGTGGGCATGCGCCCGCGCACGATGCGCTCCTGGCTGGCCAGGTCGTAGTCGCGGATGCCGCCGGCCTGCTTTTCCTCGGGCTCGAGCTTCTGACTCTCGCCGGTGATGCCTTGCAGCAATGCATCGACTTCGTCTTGCGACAGGATCTGCTGGTTCATGGCAGCGAGCGGTTGCGGGGGCAGGGGAGCGT
>JBJOKP010000488.1:0-3207 GCA_046046045.1 Pseudomonadota bacterium
GCGCTTCGACCGCGCCCGCGTGCAGTTCAGCTCCATCAGCAAGTTCGGCCTGCTCGAGATGAGCCGCCAGCGCCTGCGCCCGGCCCTCTCCGAAGGCAGCCACATCACCTGCCCGCGCTGCAACGGCACCGGCCATATCCGCGACACCGAATCCTCCGCGCTGCAGATCCTGCGCATCATCCAGGAGGAGGCGATGAAGGAAGGCACGGCCGCGGTGCACGTGCAGGTGCCGGTCGAGGTGACCTCCTTCCTGCTCAACGAGAAGCGCCCGGAGATCACCAAGATCGAGCTCAAGCAGCGCACCACCGTGCTGCTGGTGCCCAACAAGCACCTCGAGACGCCCAACTACAAGCTCGAGCGCCTGCGCCACGACGACCCGCGGCTGGAGAACATCCAGGCCAGCTACACCATGATCGAGGAGCCGGAGGAAGACACCGGCATCACCCGTCGCGAGAAGGCCAAGCCGCGTCAGGAACCGCTGATCAAGGGCGTGCTGCCCGACCAGCCCGCGCCGCCCAAGCCGGTCGCCCCGCCCAAGCCCGAACCGGCGCCCGCGCCGCTGGCCGCGCCCGCCCCCGTGGCCGCAGCGCCGGTGGTGGCGCCCGTGGCCGCGGCCGCAGCCGGTGCCGGCTTCTTCGGCTGGGTGCGCAAGCTCTTTGGTGGCAGCCCGGCCGAGGCGCCCGCTGCGGCCCCGGCGGCGGCTCCGGCTGCTGCCGAGGCAGGTACTGCCGCCGACGGCAAGCCCGCCCGCAAGGACGGTGAGCGCGGTGGCCGTGGCAACCGCCGCGGTGAACGTGGCGAGCGGTCCGAGCGTGGTGAACGCGGCGAGCGCGGCGAACGTGGCAGTCAGCAGGCCCGTGGCGAACGCGGTGAGCGCCCCGAGCGTGGCGATCGTGCCGAGCGAGGCGGCGAGCGCCCCGACCGGGCCGAACGAGGTGACCGCGCCGAGCGTGGCGAACGCGCCGAGCGCGGTGGTCGCCGCGGCGATCGGGGTGCCGAACGTGGAGCCGAGCGCAGCGCGGAGACCGTCGAGTTGCGCAGCGAGCGTTCGGAAGGCGACGCCAGCAACCAGTCGTCGCAGCGCCCGCGCCGCGGTGGTGCTGGCCAGGCTCCGGCCGGCGATCTGGCCGCCTCGCTGGACAGCAGCGCGGCCGAAGCCGTGAATGCCTCCGAAGCCGGCGCCCTGCCTGGCGCCGATGCGGCGGGTGATGACAGCGCCGAGCGTGAAGGTGGGCGTCGTCGCCGTCGCGGTGGCCGTGGCCGCCGTGATCGTGACGAGAACCAGGCCGGCGGTGAATTCACCGAGGCCGGTGATTCCGTCGCGCCGGCCGAGGCCGATTCGTCCGCGACTGCCGCTGCTGACGCCGGCGATGCCGCCGCTGCGCCCGAGTCTGGTGGTGACGCCGAGGCGGGCGGCGAAGGCCGCGACGGTGGTCGCCGTCGCCGCCGTCGCGGTGGTCGTGGTGAAGGTGCTGGCGCCGACGCCGGTGGCGAAGCCACGACCGAGACCCCTGTCGCCGTGGCCGTCTCGACCGTCGTGCCCGCGGTCTACGAGGACGAGTCCACCCCCGTGGCCGCGGCCCTGCCGGTTGCCCAGCCGCTTGCCCAGTCGGGTGAGGCAGTCGCCGACGCCGCCCCTGCCGTGGCTGCCGTCGAGCCCGCGCCGGCCGTGGTCGCCGCCGTGGCCGAGGTGCAGCCCGAGCCGGTGGCCCCGGCCCCGGCCGACGCTCCAGCGCCTGCCGCTCCCGAGCCCTATGTGCTGGCGGTCGAGGACCTGCAGCGCATGGCCCGCGAGTCCGGCCTGGAATGGGTCAACAGCGACGCCGCCAAGGTGGCCGCGGTGCAGGCCGCCATCGCCGCCGAGCCCAAGCCCGTCCACGTGCCGCGCGTCATCGTGCCCGTGGTGCTGGTGGACGAAGGCCCGCTGGTGCTGGTCGAGACCCGCAAGGACCTGGCTGCCGTCACCCTGCCCTTCGACGCACCACCGTCGGCCTGAGCGGGGCCGGCCACAAAAAAGGGTGGATCAGGCCCAGCCTTGATCCACCCCTGCAAGCCCTTCCGCGGCGCAACGGCAGCGGACCAGGCGACCCCTCGGAACCTCGCCGTCTGTCGGGCCAGCCCGCCGGTGACCGCGCCGTGAGCGCGGCCGCCAGCGGGCGGTGCCTGCGTCAGCGCACCTTGCCAGCCTTCCACGCGTTCAGCAGCGCGTCATAGGCGATGGTTTCACCCTTGGGCTTCTCGTTGGCCAGCTTGGCCCACGGCGCGCCCTTGTCGGAGAGCCACTTCTTCGGGTCCTCCTTCTTGTTGAGCTTGGGCGCGCAGGTGGCCATGCCGGCGCGTTCCAGGCGCGCCAGCACCTGGTCCATCTCCTCGGCCAGGTTGTCCATGGCCTGCTGCGGCGTCTTCTCGCCGGTCACTGCCACGGCCACGTTCTTCCACCACAGCTGGGCCAGCTTGGGGTAGTCGGGCACGTTGGTGCCGGTGGGCGTCCAGGCCACGCGCGCCGGGCTGCGGTAGAACTCCACCAGGCCGCCCAGCTTGGGCGCCATGTCGGTCATGGTCTTGCTCTGGATGTCGCTCTCGCGGATGGGCGTGAGGCCGGTGACGGTCTTCTTCAGGCTGACCGTCTTGGCGGTGACGAACTGGGCATAGAGCCAGGCCGCCGCGGTCTTGTTGGCGTCATGGCCCTTGAAGAAGGTCCACGAGCCCACGTCCTGGTAGCCGTTCTGCATGCCGCCCTTCCAGTACGGGCCGTTGGGGCCGGGCGCCATGCGCCACTTGGGCGTGCCGTCTGCATTGACCACCGGCAGGCCGGGCTTGGTCATGTCGGCCGTGAAGGCGGTGTACCAGAAGATCTGCTGGGCGATCTGGCCCTGGGCCGGCACCGGGCCGGCCTCGCCGAAAGTCATGCCGGTGGCTTCCTTCGGGGCGTATTTCTTCATCCAGTCCACGTATTTGGTGAGCGCGTAGACGGCGGCGGGCGAATTGGTCGCACCGCCGCGCGAGACGCTGGCACCCACCGGTGCGCACTTCTTGTCGTCCACGCGGATGCCCCACTCGTCCACCGGCACGCCGTTGGGGATGCCCTTGTCGGCCGTGCCCGCCATCGAGAGCCAGGCGTCGGTGAAGCGCCAGCCCAGCGAGGGGTCCTTCTTGCCGTAGTCCATGTGGCCGTAGATGGGCTTGCCGTCGATGTTCTTCACGTCG
>JBJOKP010000489.1:0-3204 GCA_046046045.1 Pseudomonadota bacterium
TCCATCGAGGTGGAGGACGCTCTGTACCGCCACCCCGCCGTGCTGGCCTGCGCCGTGGTGGCCCGGCCCGACCCCAAGTGGGGCGAGACGCCGGTGGCCTATGTGGAGCTGCAGACGGGCAAGGAGGCGACCGCCGCCGAACTCTTCGCCCACTGCAAGGGCCTGCTGGCCGGATACAAGGTGCCCAGGGAAATCCGCTTCGAGGCCATCCCGAAGACCTCGACCGGCAAGATCCAGAAGTTCTCGCTGCGCGAGCGGGCGAAGTCGAACCAGGCCATCGAGTGACACTGAACCGGAGACTCGAACCATGAACCCCGCCGACGCCCCCCTGCTGCTGCGCGAGACCGACGCACGCGGCGTGTGCACCCTCACCCTGAACCGCCCGCAGGCCTTCAATTCGCTCAGCGAGGCCATGCTGGCGGCGCTGCAGGCCGAGCTGGACGCCATCACCAAGGACGAGGCCGTGCGCGTGGTCGTGCTGGCAGCCGCCGGCAAGGCCTTCTGCGCCGGCCATGACCTCAAGGAGATGCGCGCCGAGCCCTCGCTGGACTACTACCAGACCCTGTTCGCGCGCTGCGCCAGGGTGATGCTGGCCATCCAGGCCCTGCCGGTGCCGGTGATCGCCAAGGTGCAGGGCATCGCCACGGCGGCGGGCTGCCAGCTGGTCGCCCAGTGCGACCTGGCGGTGGCGGCGTCGACGGCGCGTTTTGCCGTCAGCGGCGTCAACCTGGGTCTGTTCTGCGCCACGCCCAGCGTGGCGCTGTCGCGCAACCTGGGGCGCAAGGCGGCCTTCGAGATGCTGGTGACCGGCGACTTCATCAGCGCGGCCGAGGCCAGGGACAAGGGCCTGGTCAATCGCGTGGCCGAGCCCGAGGCGCTGGACGCCGAGGTCGAGCGCCTGGTGGCCAGCATCGTGGCCAAGCCGCGCGTGGCCCTGGCCATGGGCAAGGCGCAGTTCTATCGCCAGGTCGAGATGGGCATGGCCGCGGCCTACCAGCTCGCCGGCCAGAGCATGGCCTGCAACATGATGGATGAGTCGGCGCTGGAGGGCGTGCAGGCCTTCATCGACAAGCGCGCGCCGGCCTGGCGCTGAGTGGCCGGGCCGGCCCCGCGGGCGAAAAAAAGCCGCCCGGCTTGCGCGGGGCGGCAGGCCGTCAGGCTGTCACGACGGCTGATCTGTGCAGGCAGGCCGGTTCGCGGGCCTGATGTTGCGCCTGCCTGGGTGGTACTTGCCTGCGCGCCCTTACTGGGTGACGACCGTGCTGGTGGCGCTGAAGCCGCTCACCAGCCCCGTGCCTGCACCGCCGACCGAGCGCAGCCGGTAGGTGTAGCTCGTGCCACGTGCCACCGTGGTGTCGTTGAACGACAAGGTGGCCCGCCCGTCGACCGTGCCGGCCGTCCTGACCGCCGTGCCGGGCAGCTTGGCGTAGCTGGTGCAACCCACGCCGGCACAGCGCTGCACCTCGAAGCCACCCACCCCGGTGTTCGGTGCACCCAGCGTCCAGTTGACGGCCACGCGTGCCGCGTTGTTGACCAGCGAGCGCGTCAGGGTCGGGCGACCCGGCGCCGTCAGGCCGCCGGCGGTCGCCACGGTGTAGGCCGATGCCAGGGCACCGACCGTGGCGCCGTTGAGCGCCGCGACGTCGTACAGGTAGACCGTGTTGCGCGTGGCGGTGGTGTCGGTGTAGGTGGCCGTGTTGGCGGCCAGCGTGCCGGTGCGCACGACCGGAGCACTGGTCGTCACGCTGCCGTCGGTGTTGACGACCACCGTGGTGCGGCGCACGCGGTAGGCGGTCTCGCCGGTCGAGGCGTCGGTCCAGTTCAGCACCGGTTGCAGCGCGGCGGATGCGCTCAGCCCGGTCGGCGCGTTCAGCACCACGGCCGGCGGCTGCGGCGCGCTCGAGGGCGTGGTCACCGCAGCCGACAGGGCCGACTGCAGCGTGGCGGCCCAGTTGCTCACGTCGACCCGGTAGGTGTAGGTGGTGCCCGGCGTGGTGGTGCTGTCGACGAAGCTGGTGCTGTTCGCCGCGAGCAGCCCGCTCACGGCGCTGAAGGTGCCGGTGCCGATACGGCGGTAGACCTGGAAGCCGAGTTCATTGCTGCTGCGGTCGGCCCAGCTCACCGTGACCTGGGTGCCACCCGGTGCGGCGACCAGGGTGGGCTGGCCGGGCGAAGAGGGCGCGGCCGGTGTGGTCAGGCTGGCGGCGGCGGACGGTGCGCTCAGTTCCGTGCCGCGCACGGCCACGACCTTGTAGAAATACTGCGTGTTGGGCGACGCCGAGGTGTCGGTGCCTGAGGTGGCGCCGGCCGGCGCGGTGCCCACCTGGGTGTAGGTGCCCGCCAGGGTGGTCGAACGCAGGATGCGGAAGCCGCTCTCGTCGGCCGAGTTGTCCGTCCACGTCAGGGTGACGGTGCGGGTCGGTGCGGCGCTGGCCGTGCCGATGGTCGGGCTGACCGGCAGTGCCAGGGTGCGGGCGTCCAGCGTGGGCGAGGCCGTCTGACCCTGCAGGTTGACCGCGAACACCTGGTAGGTATAGGTGGTCGACGCCGTCAGCCCGGTGTCGACCACGCTGGCGATGTTGGCGCCCACGCTGCGCACCAGGACGCCGTTGCGGTAGACGTCGTAGCGCGTCTCGTTGGTCGCGTTGTCGTTCCAGCTCAGGGTGATGCTGCTGGCGGTGGCGGCCGAGACGGCCAGGTTGTCCGCACCCAGCGGCGCCGCGGACGGCGCCACGCGCACCAGGGCCGTGTCGCTGCCGCCGTGCGAGGACACGATGGTGACGCTGGCCGGCGGCGCCGTGGTGGTGATGGGCACGCCGGCAGGCTGGTTGTATTCGCGCAACGTCAGGGTGGGCGGCACGCGCTTGTCGCCCGATTCGGCGTTGACCACCAGGGTCTGCGACGCGGGGTCGTATTCGGCCGATGTGATCTTGACGAAGTCGACCAGGGCGTGGATGAGCGTGGTCGGGTCGGTGGCCGGGTTGGTGCCGCTGTCGGTGGCCGTGACAGCCAGCACCGCGGGCAGGGCGTCGGTGTCGGCGCCGGTGACGGCCGTGCTGGCGAAGTCCAGCCCGCCGCCCTGGGCCGAGGTGGCGCGCGCCAGCGTCACGGGGCTGGGCAGGCGCGAACTGCCGGCGGCGATGGTGGGGCCGTCCTGCACCGTCACCACGGCGTTGGCGGTGGAGGTGGCGAAGGTGTCGATCT
>JBJOKP010000490.1:0-3199 GCA_046046045.1 Pseudomonadota bacterium
GGGCGTGATCTCCTTCTACGACGTGGCCAAGGCCGTGGTCGAGAGCCAGGACTTCGAGAACCGCATGCTCAAGGCCTATATCCGCGACTGGCCGGTGGAGGAGGGCGCACCGGCCCAGCCCGCCGCCTCGAACTGAGTCCGGCACGCCCATGACAAAGGCCCGCATCCGCGGGCCTTTGTCGTTGTGGCGCAGCGTTCGCCAGGGGCAGGTCTGGGCCTGCAAGGCGGGCGGGCGGCTGCCGCTCAGTTCGCCTCGATCAGCCCCATGTCGCCGCTGGCCATCAGGGCCTCGATGTCCATGAGGATGAGCATGCGCTCGCCCACGTTGGCGATGCCAGTGATGTGGCTGGTGTCCACCGCGGCATCGATCTCGGGCGCGGGCCGCACCGATTCAGCCGGCAGTTCCAGCACGTCGGAGACCGAGTCCACCACCGCGCCGACCACGCGGCCGCGGATGTTGAGCACGATGACCACGGTGAAGTCGTTGTATTCGGCCGAATCGCAGCCGAACTTCAGGCGCAGGTCGACGATGGGCACGATGACGCCGCGCAGGTTCACCACGCCCTTGAAGAAGGCCGGGGAGTTGGCGATGCGGGTCGGGGCCTCGTAGCTGCGGATCTCCTGGACCTTCAGGATCTCGATGCCGTATTCCTCGCCGCCCAGACGGAAGGTGAGGTATTCACCCGCGCTGGTGCGGGCGGAGGCGCCGGCGTCGGCGATGACGCGGGGCGCGGCGGGGCTGCGCACCTGGGCGGGTGCATTCATGACCATGTTCATGCGGATCCTCTTGATGGGCTGCGCTGGACGGGATGGCTGGATTCTTGGCGCCTGCGGCGTGATCGATGCCCGGAAGTGAGCGGCGAGGGCCGGCCAATTCAGGGCTGGCGATCCGGGCCTGGAAAAAGCGGTGGTCCCGCCGGGCATCGCCGCCGTGCGCACGGCGCGCTGGCCGGCGGTCCGACGGGGACGGCCTCCTAGAATCCAGCCCCCTGCGGCCATGCCGGTCGCTCACCGCCTGAATCGATCGACCGCCATGTCCGGCTCCACCCTCGGCCTGCTCTTTACCGTCACCAACTTCGGCGAAAGCCATGGCCCGGCCATAGGCTGCGTCATCGACGGCTGCCCGCCCGGCATGGCCCTCAGCGAGGCCGACATCCAGCCCGAGCTGGACCGCCGCCGCCCCGGCACCAGCCGCCATGTCACGCAGCGCCAGGAGGCCGACCAGGTCGAGATCCTCTCGGGCGTGTTCGAGGGCCGCACCACCGGCACGCCCATCGCCCTGCTGATCCGGAACACCGACCAGCGCAGCAAGGATTACGGCAACCTGCTGCAGACCTTCCGTCCCGGCCATGCCGACTATGCCTACTGGCACAAATACGGCATGCGCGATCCGCGCGGCGGCGGCCGCAGCTCGGCCCGCCTGACCGCACCGACCGTGGCCGCCGGGGCGGTGGCGCGCAAGTGGCTGGCCGAACATTGCGGCGTGCAGATCCGCGGCTGCATGACGGCGGTGGGCGAGGTCGAGATCCCCATCGAGGACTGGCAGCAGGTCGGCAGCAACCCCTTCTTCGCCGCCGCCGGGGCGGCCAAGGTGACCGAGCTCGAAGCCTACATGGACGCGCTGCGCCGCTCGGGCGACTCGGTGGGGGCGCGGCTTTATGTCGAGGCCCGCGGCATGCCGGTGGGCCTGGGCGAGCCCCTGTTCGACAAGCTCGATGCCGAGGTGGCCTACGCCATGATGGGCATCAACGCGGTCAAGGGCGTGGAGATCGGCGATGGCTTTGACGTGGTGCGCCAGAAGGGCAGCGAACATGGCGACGAGCTGCTGCCGTCGGGGTTTGCCAGCAACCATGCCGGCGGCGTGCTGGGCGGCATTTCCACAGGGCAGGACCTGACGGTGCGCCTGGCCATCAAGCCCACCAGCTCCATCCGGCTGGAGCGCCGCTCCATCGACCTGGCCGGCAAGCCCACCCTGGTGGTCACCCACGGTCGCCACGACCCCTGCGTGGGCATACGCGCCACGCCCATCGCCGAGGCCCTGCTGGCCCTGGTGCTGATCGACCATGTGCTGCGCCATCGTGCGCAGTGCGGCGAGGTGCAGGTCGACACCCCGCGCATCGCCGCCCGGGCGCCGCACTGAGGCGGGCTCAGCGAGGCCTGATTCAGGCCGCGGCCAGATTGCTGCGCAGCGGCGCCTCGGCCTTGCGCATCAGCCAGGCGGGCAGGTCGTGCAGGCCCACCTCCTCCTGCGCGCCGCCGTGTTTCATGGCTTCCATGGGCATGCCGTAGACCACGCTGGTGGCCTCGTCCTGAGCGGCCGTGGTGGCCCCGACATCGCGCATGGCCTTCAGGCCGCGGGCGCCGTCGTCGCCCATTCCGGTCATGACCACGCCGATGGCATTGCGGCCGGCCGCCTGGGCCACCGAGCGGAAGAGGACGTCGATGCTGGGCCGGTGATGGTTCATCAGCGGGCCGTCGAAAACCTCGACGATGTATTGCGCGCCACTGCGCTTGAGCCGCATGTGGCGCCCGCCCGGGGCGATCAGCACCCGGCCGTTGACGACGCGGTCGCCGGTCTGGGCCTCCACCACCTCCAGGGCGCAGAGCGAGTTGAGGCGGGCCGCGAAGCCAGCGGTGAAGTTGGGCGGCATGTGCTGCACCACCACGATGCCCGGCACGGTGCGCGGCAGGCGCGAGAGCACGGCCTCGATGGACTGCACGCCGCCGGTGGAGAGCCCCAGGGCGATCACCCGATCGGTGGTCTCGGCCATGGCAGCCGTCAGCGGCGGCAGGGTCGAACCCGGCATCGAGCCAGGGGCCTGCGCTGCCGCGGTTGATGTCATGACTGATGCCGCGCCTGCCAGCCCGGCCGTGCTTCGAAGCGGCGCGGCCGGCATGGCGACCGCGGTGCCTGGCCGCCCCAGGGCGCCGAGGTTGGCGCGGGCCGCGGTCTTGACCGCCTGGACGATGCCGTTGGAATCGTCTTCCAGGAAGGACTTCAGCCCCAGCTTGGGCTTGGTGATGAAGCTCACCGCGCCGGCGCCCAGGGCCTGCATGGTGGTCTCGCAGCCTTTTTCGGTGAGGGTGGAGCACATCACCACCGGCGTGGGGCGGTGGGCCATGATCTGGCGCAGGAAGGTGATGCCGTCCATGCGCGGCATCTCCACGTCCAGCACCACCACGTCGGGCCACTGGGCCT
>JBJOKP010000491.1:0-3182 GCA_046046045.1 Pseudomonadota bacterium
AACAGTCGCCCTGCCAGCCCGGCCGCCGCAGCATCGGCCCCTGGCGCCGAGCGGGATGAGGCCGCCGACGACGAGGGTGATGACGATGGTGAATCCGATGCGGACGCCGAGGGTTCGCTGGCCCAGGCACTGAACCAGGCCTACCTCATGCTCGCCCAGGCGGCCGAGCAGCAGAAGCAGTACGACCGCGCCCAGGGCTGGCTGGAGAAGGTGGCCGAGGGACAGGGCAATGTGGCCGTGACCCAGCGCCGCGCCTCCCTGCTGGCCCGCCAGGGCAAGCAGGACGAGGCCATGGAACTGCTGCGCCGCCTGCCCGAGCGCAGCAAGGACGAGATGCGCAACAAGGCCCTGGCCCAGGTGCAGCTGCTGCGCGACGGCAAGGACTGGAACGGCGCCTACAAGATCCTCGAGATCGCCAACGAGCGGGTGGATGACGATGCCGACCTGCTCTATGAACAGGCCCTGCTGGCCGAACGCCTGGCCCGCTACGACGAGATGGAAGGCCTGCTGCGCCGGGTGATCAGCCTCAAGCCCGACCAGCAACATGCCTACAACGCCCTGGGCTACAGCCTGGCCGATCGCGGCCAGCGCCTGCCCGAGGCCCGCGAGCTGATTGCCAAGGCGCTGGCCATGTCGCCAGGCGATCCCTTCATCACCGACAGCCTGGGCTGGGTGGAATTCAAGCTCGGCCGCATCGACGAAGCCCTGCGCCTGCTGCGCGAGGCCTACAAGAGCCGGCCGGATGCCGAGATCGCCGCCCATCTGGGCGAGGTGCTGTGGGCCGCCGGCAAGCAGGACGAGGCCCGCCAGGTCTGGCGCAACGGCCGCGAGCGCGACGCCGGCAACGACGTGCTGGTCGAGACCCTGGCCCGCCTGAAGGTGAATCTCTGATCCGCCAGACCGGATTGGGGCGCCTGCTCGGCACGCTCGTCCTGCTGCTCATGCTGGGCCTGGCCGGCTGCGCCGGCCTGCCCGCCCGCGAGGAATTCAACGCCCTGCCCCTGCACAGCAGCGGTCGCCTGGCACTGCGCGTGGCGGGCGACGAGACGCGTTCGTTTTCCGCCGCCTTCCAGCTCCGCGGCACGGCCCAGCTGGGCGCCATGGAGCTGAACTCGCCCCTGGGCACCCGCCTGGCCACGGCCGTCTGGTCCGGCCAGCAGGTAGAGCTGGACACCAGCCAGGGCCGCCAACGCTTCCGCTCGCTTGACCAGCTCACCGAGGAGACCTTCGGTGAACGCCTGCCCCTGGCTGCCTTGTTCGACTGGCTGGCCGGCCGGGCCTGGACCGGTGCCGTTTCGATGCCGTTGGCAGACGAACTCGGTTGGACGCAGCTGGGCTGGGAGGTGCGCACCGGCCGCCTGGCCGATGGCTTCATCGATGCCCGGCGGCCGCAACCCGAGCCGGCCCTCAGCCTGCGCATCAAGCTCGATCAAGGCGGCTGAGCGCCGCCTTTCCGCCTTCACCTCAGCCTACCGTGCACGCCCTCCTCGACCTGCCCGCACCGGCCAAGCTCAACCTCTTCCTGCATGTGGTGGGGCGACGGGCCGATGGTTATCACCTGCTCGAATCGGTCTTCACCCTGATCGACTGGTGCGACACCATCGATCTCACGATCCGGGCCGACGGCCTCGTCAGCCGCAGCGACGAACCGGCCGGCCTGGACCTTCCAGCCGATGACCTCTGCGTGCGCGCAGCCCGGCTGCTGCAGGTCGAGGCTGGGGTGAAGACCGGCATCCACATCCATCTGCGCAAGCAGGTGCCCTGGGGCGCCGGGCTGGGCGGCGGCAGTTCGGACGCCGCCACCGTGCTCATCGGCCTGAACCGCTTGTGGCAGCTGGGCTGGTCACGCTCACGCCTGGCGGCCCTGGGCCTGCGCCTGGGTGCGGACGTGCCCTTCTTCATCGAGGGCCGCACGGCCTGGGTCAGCGGCATCGGCGAGCAGATGCAGGCCATCGACCTGCCAGCGGCCGACTACGTGGTGCTGAAGCCGCCCGTGGCCCTGCCCACAAGTGCCGTGTTCACACATCCCCTCTTGCGCCGCAACACGCCGCCCGCTATAGTTGCGGACTTTCTTGCAGACCCCAGCGGCTTCGGCCGCAATGATCTCGAAGCCCCGGCCACAAGCCTGAGCCCCTTGATCAGCCAGGGCCTCGCTCTGCTGCATGCCCACTGCGGGCAGGCGCGCATGAGCGGTTCAGGCAGCGCGGTGTTTGCAGGGTCGGGCGACCGCCACAAGCAGATGTCCGACAACGAGCGGTCCGATATGCTGCAGCACCTCCTGGCGACGGTGCCCGCAGACTGGATCACTCGGGTGTGTCGCAGCCTTCCTCGTCATCCCTTGCGTGACTGGCTGGAAGACTGAAACCACCAACAGGTTTCGGGGGCGCAAGCCTCCTGTGTAGGGGAGTCGCCAAGTTGGTCAAGGCATCGGATTTTGATTCCGACATGCGAGGGTTCGAGTCCTTCCTCCCCTGCCAAACCATTACAAGCGCCTGGCCGCAATCGCGACAGGCGCTTGTTTCTTTTCGGGCCCCAGGTCAACGAGGACAGGCATGCTCGCCGACACCGTACTCTTCACTGGCAACGCGAACCCCGGTCTGGCGCAGGAAATCGCCACCGACCTTCGCATCGACCTGGGCCGCTGCGCCGTGGGCCGCTTCTCCGATGGTGAGGTCACCATCGAGATCCAGCAGAACGTGCGCGCGCGCGATGTCTTCGTCGTGCAGCCCACCTGCTCGCCCACCAACGAGAACCTGATGGAGCTGCTGCTGATGGTGGACGCGCTCAAGCGCGCCTCGGCCCATCGCATCACCGCCGTCATTCCCTACTTCGGCTATGCCCGCCAGGACCGCCGGCCGCGTTCCACCCGCGTGCCCATCAGCGCCAAGGTCGTGGCCAACATGCTCGAAGCCGCGGGCGTGAATCGCGTGCTGACCATGGACCTGCACGCCGACCAGATCCAGGGCTTTTTCGACATCCCGGTCGACAACATCTACGCCAGCCCGGTTCTGCTGTCCGACCTGAAGAGCAAGCGCTACTCCGACCTCGTGGTCGTGTCGCCCGACGTCGGCGGCGTGGTGCGCGCCCGTGCCCTGGCCAAGCAGCTGGGCTGCGATCTGGCCATCATTGACAAGCGCCGCCCCAAGGCCAATGTCTCCGAGGTCATGCACGTGATCGGCGAG
>JBJOKP010000492.1:0-3182 GCA_046046045.1 Pseudomonadota bacterium
GCCAGATCATGCTGGGCGAAGCCCTGGCCCGAAGCCTCAAGGCCACGCCGGGCAGCAGCCTCACCCTGCTGGCCAGCACCACCGAAGGTGCGCTCAATGCGCTGGACCTCACCGTGGCCGGCACCTTCTCCACCGGCGTGCCGGACGTGGACAAGCGCCTCGTCTACACCGACCTCGCCACCGCGCAGCAGCTGCTGGTCAGCCCGCGCGTGAGCAGCCTGGGCGTCTTCCTCGATCACATGGAGGCCACCGGCCCCGTGCAGCCGCGCCTGCAGGCGGTCTTCCCCGCGCTCACGGTGCAGACCTGGGTCGACCAGGCGGTGTTCTACCAATCGGTGAAGGCGCTCTACAACCGCATCTTCGGCGCGCTGGGGCTGATCCTGTGCGTGATCGTGGTGGTGGTGGTCACCAATGCCATGGCCATGGCGGTGATCGAGCGCAGCCGCGAACTCGGCACCCTGCGCGCCCTGGGCATGTTGCCCGGCCGGCTGGTGCGCGGCTTTGCGCTCGAAGGCCTGCTGCTGGGCGGCAGCGGCGCACTCACCGGCCTGGTGATCGCCCTGGGCGCCTGGCTGGCCCTGCTGCTCTTCCCCGTGCAGATGCCGCCCCCGCCCGGCCGCAGCGTAGGCTACCCGCTGCAGGTGGACCTGGACCCGACCCTGGTCCTCACCACCCTGCTGCTGATGGCCGTGCTCACCACCGCCGCCTCGGCCTGGGTCGCGCGCCGCAACACGCAGCAGCCCATCGTGGACGCACTGGGACACGTTTGAACCCAGCCGCCTTCAATCCACCAAGTCGATCACCATGTCCATCAACATCATCTCCCTCAAGCTTGGCGCCATCGGTGCACTCGGCCTCGTGGCCGCGCTGCTGAGCCCCCTTGCCCACGCCGCCGAACACGACGTGCAGGCCCTGCTCAAGGCCGCGGACCGCTACCGCACCGGGGGCGAGGCCCTGCAGGTCGAGACCCAGGTGCAGACCGTCAAGAGTGACGGCAGCGCCGACAAGGAGCGCCGCTACACCGTCTTCGTGCAGCCGGGCCACCAGTCGCTGGTGCTGATGCGTTCACCCGCCGAGGCGGGTCAGAAGGTGCTGATGCTGGGCGACGACTTCTGGCTGCTCATGCCCGGCAGCCAGCGACCGGTGCGCATCACGCCGGCGCAGAAGCTGCTGGGGGATGCCTCCACCGGCGACATCGCCACCCTGGCCTGGGCTGAGGACTATGCCGGCAGCGTGGTGGGTGAAGAGCCCTGTGCGAACGGGGTGACTCCTGCGCCGGCCGGCGGGCCGGTCACCTGCCTGCATCTGAGCCTGCAGGCGCGCCGCAAGGGCCTGAGCTACCAGCGCATCGAGCTGTGGATCGGTCGCCAGCGCCATGAGCCGGTGCGCGCCGAGCTCTATGTGCAGAGCGACAAGCTGGCCAAGCTGGCCCGCTTCACGATGGACCAGCCGGCCACGCCCACGCTCGTCGCCGAGATGCGGCTGACCGACCAGCTCAGCAGCCACAAGGCCACCCAGGTGCGCTACCTCCAGCGCCAGGCCCGCAAGGTTCCCGAGAACTGGCTCAACCCCATGTTCCTGGCGCGCAACCCGCAGCTGGATTGAGCCTCGACGCGGATCACCATCATGAGCGCCTCACGCCATCCATCCCGCGCTGCCGCAGGATCCTCACGCCGCGCCCTGATCACCCTGCCCCTGCTGCTGGCCGGCGGCCTGATGGCCGGCAGCGCCCAGGCCGAGGGAGAACTGCGCCTGGTGCACGAGATCACCAGCCAGGTGACCACCGCCAGCCAGGTGACCGCCGGCGGCCCGAGCCTGGCAGCCACCAACGCCAGCACCACAGCCTGGCGCAGCGAGCTGGCCTGGCGCCAGAACCTGTCGCTCAAGGCTCTGGCTCAGGGCCTGAGCCTGGGGCTGGACGGCGTGGCGGCGCACCGCTGGGTGGATGACGGATCCGCAGGCGCATCGGCCGACCTCAGCCGCCTCAACGAGCTGCAGCTGGGCCTGGACCTGCCCGGCGCCCAGGGATCGGCCTGGGCCCTCAGCGCCGGCCGCAAGATCATGAGCTGGGACGTGGGTTATGCCTGGCGGCCCAACGATGTGGTGCAGCAGGAGGTGAGGCGCAGCCTGCTTACCAGCACGCCGCAGGGCCGGCCGCTGCTGGCGGTCGAACACTACGGCGCGGCGCAGGACTCGGCCGCCCTGGTCTGGGTCAACCCCCAGCATGCGGATGGTGGTGATGCCAACAGCGCCCGCGGCGCCGAGGAAAGTGCCCTGGCCGCGCGCAGCTATGCCCGCCAGGGGGCGCTGGACATCCACACCTTTGCGCGGGTCGGCCGGCGCACGGCGGCCTCCCTCGGCGGTGCCCTGGCCTGGGTGGCCGACGAGGCACTGGAGCTGCATGCCTCGGCCCGCTGGCTGCAGCGCGACCTGGGCTGGATGGCCCAGGGCCCCACCGGCCAGATCCTGCTCGGCGCGCAATGGACGGGCGCGGCCCGCCAGAGTCTGCTGGTCGAGGCCTGGCATGACGGCACGGCGCCCAGCAATGCGCAGTGGCGCGCGTGGGGCAATCACCCGCGAGCGGCCGGCCTGGGCCCCAATCTGCGCCGGGACAACCTCTATGCCCGCCTGGCCTGGCAGCCCGAGGCAGGGGCCGGCCGCTGCTGGCCCGAGGCCTTTCCCTTCAACACCGGCACCTGGCAGCTGAGCCTGGACACCCTTTTCACCCCAGCCGATGAGGGCCGCATCACCAGCGCCGGCCTGCAGTGGCAGGGCGACCGCATCCGGCTGGACCTGGCCCTGCGCCAGCGGGGCGGCCGCGCCGGCAGCGTGCTGGCCCTGCTGCCCGGCCCGCATCACCAGGCCGTGCTGCAGCTGGGCCTGCCCTTCTGACCCAGGCCCGGCGCCACGGCCTGTGCCCCACCGCACAATGGTTGCGGCACGAAGCGTCGCGCATCCCTCACGCCGCCACCGCCACAGCAGCAGCCGCCACGCACCCGCCCATCGCGATGACCTCCTCGTCTCCCCGCCAGCCCCAGGTCGCGGCCTGGCGCAGCCTGCTGCTGCGCGAGCTGCGCATCGGCCTGCCCATCTGCGTGGGCGTGGCGCTTTTCCTCACGGTGGTGTTCCACGACAGCTTCAGCATCAACCTGGTGTTTTCGCTCTGCATCGGCTTCTCCATC
>JBJOKP010000493.1:0-3175 GCA_046046045.1 Pseudomonadota bacterium
ACGGCGCTCTTGGTGAAGGCTTCCTTGAAGGCGGCGTAGCTGCCGAACTTGGCGTTGATGGCCGCGGCCAGGGCGCCCGTGGGCTCGCCGCCGCCGGCGGGCTTCATGCAGTTCCAGAAGAAGGTGTGGTTCCACACCTGGGCGGCGTTGTTGTAGACCGGGCCGCTGGCGCTCTTGACGATGGCCTCCAGGTCCTGGGTCTCATGGGCCGTGCCCTTGATGAGGTTGTTCAGGTTGGTGACATAGGCCTGGTGATGCTTGGCGTGGTGGTATTCGAAGGTTTCCTTCGACATGTGGGGCGCCAGGGCATCGGTGGCGTAGGGCAGGGCGGGCAGTTGGTGTTCCATGGTCGGGAGTCCCTTGATTGAACGCAGCGGGTTGAACGCACAGCGCAGTGCGTTGTGAGGCGGCCGGGTCGCCACCTTGGGTCAGACAAGGCGCTGGCAGGTCCCGGCCGGAAAAGGCGGCGGATTGTAGGCAGGCCCCCGAAATCACGTGCGCCGCGGTGCGACCCCGGCGCGCCGGGTCTCAGGCAGCTGTCGTCCGGCCCGGCGCGACCGTGTCGGCCGAATTGGCCATGTCGGCAGGAACGACCTGGTCGACCGTGGCCTGCAGCCGGCCATCGGCCAGCTGCACCGAGATGGGGTCGCCGACCCGCACCTGGGCGGCGTGGCTGAGGGCGCGGCCCTGGCCATCGGCCAGCCAGGCATAGCCGCGGCTCAGCACCTGCTGCGGGCCCAGCGCGCCCAGGCGCGCCGCCAGCAGGGCCAGGCGCTGCTGGTGATCAGCCAGGCGGCTGCCGCTGGCGCTGTCCAGGCGCTCGGCCAGGCGCTGCAGCCGCGGCGCTTCCTGGGTCAGGCGGGCGGGCAGGGCGCGTTGCCAGCGCTGGTCCAGCAGGGCCAGGGCCTCGTGATGGCGGCGCAGCGTGGCGCCAGGACGGGCCAGGCGCAGGGCCAGCAGGTCCAGGGTCTGGGCGCTGCGGTCCAGGCGCTGCTGCAGGCGCTGGCGCAGCAGGCGCTCGCCCTCGGCCAGGGCGGCCAGGGCGTCGGCCTGGGGCAGGGCGCAGAGTTCGGCGGCCGCCGTGGGGGTGGGGGCGCGCAGGTCGGCGGCGAAATCGGCCAGGGTGACGTCGGTCTCATGGCCCACGCCGCTCACCACCGGGATGGGGCTGGCGGCGATGGCGCGCACCACGGCCTCGTCGTTGAAGGCCCACAAATCCTCGATGGAGCCACCGCCGCGGCAGACCAGCAGGGTGTCGACCTCGGCACGCTCGGCGGCGCGGGCCAGGGCCTGGACGATCTGGCCGGGCGCCTCGGGGCCCTGCACCAGGCAGGGATAGAGGATGACGCCCACATGGGGTGCCCGCCGCGCCAGGGTGGTGGCCACGTCGCGCAGCACCGCCGCCTGGGGCGAGGTGATGAGGCCGACCCGGCGCGGAAAGGCCGTGATGGCGCGCTTGCGCTCGGCCTCGAACAGGCCTTCGGCGCCCAGACGGGCCTTAAGTTCGAGGAAGCGCGCCATGAGGTCGCCGGCGCCGACCTGGCGCATGGCCTCGACCACCATCTGCAACTCGCCGCGCGGCTCGTACAGCGTGAGCCGGCCGCGCAGCTCGACCTGCTGGCCATCGCGCGGGCTGAAGCCCACCAGGCTGGCGGCGCGGCGGAACATGGCGCAGCGCAGGGCGGCCTGGCTGTCGGGCGAGCGCAGGGTGAAGTAGACATGGCCGCTGGCCGCCCGCGTGGTGCCGCTGAGCTCGCCGCGCACCGCCACCGCGCCGTAACGCGCGGCCAGGGTGTCGGACAGCGCGCCCAGAAGGGCGGCCACCTCCCACACCAGCGGGCGGGCTTCGGGCTGGCTGGCGGCGCCAGGCTCGGGCCTCATGGCCGCTCGGCGCCCGGCGCCGGAAATGAAGCCGCGAAAGTGCAGATCTGCCGTGATTTGTGCAGATCCACCGGTGATCCTGGGGGCCGGAATTCCACAGCCCGGAGCGGGCGGGCGGGCTTCGTCACAGGCTTGTCACAAGCCTTGAACGTCGTCATAAGTCATTGATTTGAAAAAGATTTTTTCTGCTCAACTTTGAGGCAATCTAGGCGGAAGCCTGTGCTGACGCCTAGTTGCGCGCGCTGCACGCAGTTTGCCCACAAAGTTATCCACAGATTCCGTGCGTATCCGCGGAGTGGCGGGCGCCGCGGGCAGGATCTGCACAGGCTGGCCCGCCGCCACCTGGGGCGAGCGGCCTTAACTGCGCAATTTGCATGGCAAGCCGGGGTGAAGAACCCGCAGCCCGGGGAGTCCGGCGGGGGCGTGCATGGCTGCGGCCATAATCGCGGCCGCCCCCGGCACTGGCCCGGTGGGCAGCGACTGTCCGGCGCCGCCCTGGCGGCCCACCACCTCGGGGGACCACCTTGTTTTCGATCATACAAGCCGCCGGTTGGCCGATCTGGCCCCTCCTGCTGTGCTCGGTTGCGGCCCTGGCCGTGGTCATCGAACGTTTTGCCAGCCTGCGTCCGGCCAAGGTGGCGCCGCCCAAGCTGCTGGAGGAAGTGATGTCGCTGGCGCGGCACAACATCCCCCCGGCCGACGTCATCGCCAAGCTGTCAGCCAGCTCGGTCATGGGTGAGCTGATGGCGGCGGGCCTGCGTGCCATGGCGGTGGATCCGCGCCTCACCGAGGCCGCCCTGCGCAATGTCTTCGAATCGGCTGGCCGGGTGGCGGTGCACCGTCTGGAGCGCTACCTGAACGCCCTTGCGACCATCGCCTCGTCGGCGCCGCTGCTGGGCCTGTTCGGGACGGTGGTGGGCATGATCGAGATCTTCGGCGCCCAGGCGCCCACGGGCATGAACAATCCCGAGCAGCTGGCCCATGGCATCTCGGTGGCGCTCTACAACACCGCCTTCGGCCTGCTGATCGCCATCCCCTCGCTGATGTTCCACCGCTACTTCCGCGGTCAGGTGGACGCCTATGTGCTGCAGCTGGAACAGGCCGCCGAGCGCCTGGTGCCGCAGCTCATGCGCCTGACCCTGCGCGGCTGAGCGCGGGACGGAGTCCGGCCATGGCGATGAACTTCAAGCACAGGCGCAGCGAGCCGCCGGAGATCAACCTCATCCCCTTCATCGACGTGCTGCTGGTGGTGCTCATCTTCCTGATGCTCTCCACCACCTACGCCAAATACAAC
>JBJOKP010000494.1:0-3168 GCA_046046045.1 Pseudomonadota bacterium
GCGACGTGCGCGAGTTCGCCGCCAGCCTCACCCAGCCCTATTGCGGCGCCAATGCCGGCTTCGAGGTCGGCGCCTGGCTGGAGGCCGAGGGCAATGGCCCGACCGCCTCGCTGGCCATGATCCCGCTGCGCCGCGCGCCCGGCCAGGCCGCCCTGGCCGGCGCCTGTTTCGGCCTGCTGGTGCTGGGCTCGCCCGACCCCACGCGCTACAGCGCCGACATGGGCACGGACTTCCTCGCCCGCATCGGCGAGACGGCCGCCGCCGCCCTCAGCCGCCTGCTGCCGGCACCGCTGAGCGACGCACAGGACTGAGGACCCGGAAGGCAGAAGTTTGCTGCTCTGTAATTCAGTGACCGCGATCACCGAGTGCGGCAGGGAAGGGCACTAGTCTGCTGATGCCAGCTTAAGCCTGGATCGACATTCCCCCTGCCATCCTCGGAGACCCCCATGACTTCCTCTTCCCTCCTGTCCGTGACCCGCCGCCTGGCTGCCGTCAGCATCATCGGTCTGGCTCTCGGCACCAGCAGTTTCGTCGCGCATGCCGCCGACAAGACGCTCTACGAGCGACTGGGCGGAAAGCCCGCGCTCGAAGCGGTCGTGAACGAACTCTGGACCATCGCCTCGGCAGACAAGCGCATCAATGCGCGTTTCGCCAACACCAAGCCCGAGGTGTTTGCCGGCAAGCTGGTCGAGTTCCTGTGCGTCGGCACGGGCGGCCCCTGCAAGTACAGCGGCCGCGACATGAAGACCACCCACACCGGCATGAAGATCACCGAGGCCGAGTTCAATGCCCTGGCCGAGGACATCGTGAAGGTGCTCGACAAGTTCAAGGTGCCGGCCAAGGAGAAGGGCGAAGTCATGGCCATCCTGGGCGGCATGATGGGCGACGTGATCAACCGCTGACGCCGTCAGGCAGCACTGCTGGTCCCGGCCGAGACGGTGCGTCCTGAGGCAGCCTGCCCGGCAACTGTCCCGATTCAGCCGCCCCCATGGCCCTGTCAGACCAGCAGCTGCCGCTTGTATGTGATCAATGGCTGCGTCATCTGCAGGTGGAGCGTCGTCTGGCAGATCGCACCTTGATCATGTATCGCGGGGCGCTCGCCAGGCTTGTTGGCTTCGCCGCCCTGGCTGGCCCTCCGCAGGCGCGGGCTCTTTCCATCGTCGGATCGGGCGACGCATTGCCAGGCGCCCTGCCCCTGGCCGAGGTCAAGCCCCTGCATGTGCGCCGCTGGGCGGCCCAGCTAAACGCCCAGGGGCTCTCGCCGCGCAGCATCGCCATCCACCTGGCGGCCTGGCGCGGGCTCTACCGCTGGTGGTGCCGGCTCAGCCCGGGCGCCACGGCGCGCCAGCTCACCGGCGCCCCCACCGTGCCGGCCAACAACCCTGTGGACGGCCTGCGCGCCCCCAAGCAGCGCCGCCCCCTGCCCAAGGCGCTGGCGGTGGATCAGGCCGTGAGCCTGGCCGACCACCACCGCGACAGTGCCGACCCGCGCTTCGACGCCGCCCTGGAAGCCCGCGACCGCGCCATCGTCGAGCTGCTCTACGGCGCCGGCCTGCGGGTGGGTGAATGCTGCGGCCTGGACCATCCGCCCCGTGCCGAGTCGGCCGGCTGGCTGGACCTGGACGGCGGCAGCGCCACCGTGCTGGGCAAGGGCCGCAAGCGCCGCAGCGTGCCCGTGCTGGGCGCCGCCCTCGCGGCGCTGAAGGACTGGCTGGCCCTGCGCCCGCTCATCGCCGCGGCCGACGAACCCGCCCTCTTCGTCAGCCGGCGCGGCAGCCGCCTCACCGACGGCCAGCTGCGCCGCCGCCTGGCCGAACGCGCCCAGCAGGCCGGCCTGCCCCAGCATGTGCATCCGCACATGCTGCGCCACAGCTATGCAAGCCACCTGCTGCAGTCCAGCGGCGACCTGCGCGCCGTGCAGGAACTGCTCGGCCACGCCCAGATCAGCACCACCCAGGTCTACACCCGTCTGGACTACCAGCACCTCGCCAAGGTGTACGACGCCGCCCATCCGCGCGCACGGCGCAAGCCGGGCGGGGAGGGCGGTGGCAGCAGCGGCGGTAGCGACAGCCCGGCCTGAGCGCGCTCAGGCTGGACCGGCTCAGCTCAACTCAGAACCGCGAGCCCGGCTGGGTGAGGAAGTCCAGCTCCTCGGGCGAGGAGATGCGGCCCAGGATCTCGTTGCGGTGCGGGTAGCGGCCGAAGCGGTCGACGATGGCCTTGTGGCGCAGCTCGTAGTCGACGTTGTCCGCCGGCGCCCAGCGCTGGAACAGGCGCTCGGCCTCGGCGTGCACCCGCGCCGATTCGCTGTGCATGTAGGGCATGAGCAGGAAGAGCCGCTCGTTGGCCTCGGCCAGCGCCTCCAGCGCGCCGGCGGCCACGGCCTCCTGCGCCAGGGCCAGGGCCATGGGGTCCTGCGCAAAGGCGCGCGGCGTGCCGCGGTAGACATTGCGCGAGAACTGGTCCAGCACGATGAGCTCGGCCACCCGCCCGCGCGGGCTCGCCCGCCAGGCCGCCAGCTCGCCCTGCGCCCCCGCCCGCAGCAGCGGCAGGAAACGCGTGCTCACCTGCGCATCAAAAGCCGCATCGGCCACCCACCACTGCCTGGGCGTGATGGCCTGGAACCAGAAGTGCAGCACTCCCTCGGCGCCCGCCGCCGTCACGTCCACAGGCTCGGGCGTACATGCCTCGGCGTCGCCGCCAGTCGCCACAGGCGGAACAGACACAACAGGCGCCGCCACATCCACCCGCGGGCTCTGCAGCCCCTGGCCGTGGCTGGGCAGCTCGCCGCCATGCACCAGCCGGCTCAGCCAGGGCATGGCCGACTGCGTCCAGATCTGCACGGCCGGTGGCAGCTGGGCACGCTCGTTCACGCAGCCCAGGCGCAGGTTGAGCAGGGTGGGCGACTCCGGCTCGCTGGCCCACAACTGGGTGCCGCAGTTGGGGCAGAACACCTGCGCCCGCCGGTTGCCGCTGGCCGCCACCTTCACATAGGCCCGCGTCGCCCCGCTGACCTGCACATCGCCCACCGGCACCGGCAGCACGGCCCGGAACGGCCCGCCCGAAAAGGTCTGGCAATCACTGCAATGGCAGGCGATGACACGCTGCGGATTCGCCTGCGCCGTGAAGGTCACGGCGCCGCAATGGCATTGGCCGGTGAGGTGCATG
>JBJOKP010000495.1:0-3165 GCA_046046045.1 Pseudomonadota bacterium
CAACGTGTCGATCACCGTCAAGCTGATCGCCCCCATCGCCATGGAAGAAGGTCTGCGCTTCGCCATCCGTGAAGGCGGCCGCACCGTCGGCGCCGGCGTCGTTGCCAAGATCATCGAGTGACATGTGAGGCCGGGCTTGCCGTGCAGGCCGGCCCGCCTTCTCGCCACCCCACACGAGGAAATCACATGTCCGCCAAACAGAAGATCCGCATCCGCCTGAAGGCCTTCGACTACAAGCTGATCGACCAGTCGGCTCTGGAAATCGTCGAGACCGCCAAGCGCACCGGCGCCATCGTCAAGGGCCCGGTGCCCCTGCCCACGCGCATGCAGCGTTTCGACATCCTGCGTTCGCCGCACGTCAACAAGACCTCGCGCGACCAGTTCGAGATCCGCACCCATCAGCGCCTGATGGACATCGTCGACCCGACCGACAAGACCGTGGACGCGCTGATGAAGCTCGACCTGCCGGCCGGCGTGGACGTCGAGATCAAGTTGCAGTGATGCGGCCTGGCCCCGGTCCAGGCGACGGCCTGCGGCGGTGACCAGCAGCAAAAGGGCTCCCAATAGGGAGCCCTTTTTTATGCCCAGGCCGGCGCAGAGATCAATTCATGGGGTCCGGAAGAGGAGACCCCACCGGCAAGGCCAGCGATCCCCGCCTGGCTGCCGCAGTCAGCAGGCGCCAGACAGCAGGCGCCAGACAGCAGGCGCCAGACAGCAGGCGCCAGACGGCAGGCAGTCGCCTGCATCCGCGGGGCTGGCGCCTGGTTTGGCGCTCAGGCCCAGCTGCGAGCGGATGCCTGCCTGCGGGTCGGTGCCAGCAACTGCCGCAAGGGGCCACGGATCAGCAGGAAGATCCCGCCTGCGGCTAGCACAGCCATGGCGGCCAGGGAGCCCAGGGCCACGGCAGGAATGGCCAGCAGCACCAGGCTGAGTCGCACCAGCCCGGCCAGGGTGTCCATCACGGAAGGTTCGGTCGTGGAAGCCATCTCGTTCTCCTCCCCTTCATTGGGGGAATCTCATGTCGTGTCCGTCACGATACCGAGAAATGGTGAACCAGAAAAACTTATCCAATGTGAAGTTGTGTGCAGGCGTCAGCCCACGAGCCTCCTTTCAATCTGAAACAGGCAAATGTGATCGAAGTCTCAGACCGGACGCCATCCGTGCATCACGTCACGGAATCGGCACCGATCTACGGCGCTGTCTCATCGCCTACTCGACGGGGCTTATGCAGTCGCTTCAGCTCATCATGCTGGGATGACCCGCGGGGGGATGTCCCCGTGCTAACCCTGATTCATGCACTATATTGCTTGACAATGCAATTTGTAGATCATATCGTTCAGTCTCAGGCACGATAATGCATGTCCCGCCGACGGCAAATCAAAGCTGACATCGCCGAAATCCGCATGCGCCGAACTGCTCGGGCACGGACAAGGTCGGTCTTTCCCTTCCCCCTGATCTCAGGGGTCTGCGCACCCTGCCCGCCGCCACGCCATGATCAGCCAAGACGACTTCCACGCCGACCTCGCGCAACTGGCCGGCGAACTGGCCGGCCGGCCCCTGGACAGTGACCTCGACGCCTGGCTGAACCAGACCCATGGCGCGTCCACGCCTCGTTATGCGCGGCTGGCACAGGGCTGCCGTGACGGCGTGGCCGCCGGCTGGCTCTGCAACCGTGAAGGGGGCGGCATCCGCTACGGCCGCATCTTCAAGCCCAGCGAGGCTCTCCACGGCTATTCGGTCGACGTGGTCGACATGCAGGACATCGCTGGTCCGCACCACACCCACCCGCAGGGCGAAATCGACCTGATCGTGCCGATCGAAGGTGACGCCCGCTTCGACGGCCGTCCTGCCGGCTGGCTGGTCTGCCCGCCCGGCAGCGCCCACCGCCCGACGGTCAGCCAAGGGCGCGCGCTGGTGCTCTACCTGCTGCCCCAGGGCGCGATCGAATTCACCAAGGCCGCCTGAGCTGACGGCCGGGCCCGGGCCTGAGTCCAGGGCCGAGCCAGCACCTGACCACCCAGCGGCACCGCCGCACCGGAGAGAGACAACCATGAGCCCCGCATCCGCACCCAGCACCGAGGTGGCGGCGCCGCCCGCACAGTTCAACATCGCCCAGCACCTGCTGGCCGCGAACCACGGGCGGGCTGCCAAGGCCGCCTTCATCGACGACCGCGGCAGCCTCAGCTACGGCGCGCTGGACGAGCGGGTGCGCCGCCTGGCCGCGGGCCTGCGTCACCTGGGCATACGCCGCGAGGAGCGGGTGCTGCTGCTCATGCAGGACATGAACGACTGGCCGGTGAGCTTTCTGGGCGCGATGTATGCCGGCCTAGTGCCGGTGGCCGTCAACACCTTGCTGACGGCCGACGACTACGCCTACATGTTGGAACATTCGCGCGCGCAGGCCGTGCTGGTCTCGGGCGCCCTGCTGCCCACGCTCACGGCGGCCATGGTCAAGAGCGACCACGAGGTGGGCAAGGTGATCGTCTCCCGGCCCATCGCCCCGCTGCATCCGGCCGAGGTCGAGTTCGAAGCCTTTCTCGCGGCCGAGACGCCGCTGGCCAAGCCTGCCGCCACGGGCGCCGACGATCCGGCCTTCTGGCTCTATTCGTCGGGCTCCACCGGCCGGCCCAAGGGCACGGTGCATTCCCACGCCAATCCCTACTGGACGGCCGAGCTTTATGGCCGTGGCGTGCTGGGCCTGCGCGAGGACGACGTCTGCTTCTCCGCCGCCAAGCTCTTCTTCGCCTACGGCCTGGGCAATGCCCTGACCTTCCCGATGGCCGTGGGCGCCACCACGGTGCTCATGCCCGACCGGCCCACGCCCGACGCCGTGTTCAGCCGCTGGACCGGTGCCAGCGGCAACCCTCGCCCCACCATCTTCTACGGCGCGCCCACGGGGTTTGCCGGCATGCTGGCCCATCCCGGCCTGCCCGCGCCGGGTGACGTGGCGCTGCGCATGGCCTCCTCGGCCGGCGAGGCCCTGCCGGCCGAGATCGGCGAGCGCTTCAAGCGCCATTTCGGCGTGGACATCGTGGACGGCATCGGTTCCACCGAGATGCTGCACATCTTCCTCAGCAACAAGCCCGGCCAGGTGCGCTACGGCACCACCGGCTGGCCGGTGCCGGGCTACGAGATCGAGTTGCGCGGCGAAAGCGGCGGCCCGGT
>JBJOKP010000496.1:0-3163 GCA_046046045.1 Pseudomonadota bacterium
ACCCGGCCGCCGGGGGCCGTTCCCCCAGGGCTGGATGGATGGATCGAAGGCCAGGGAAGGGCAGCAAAAGGCAGCAATGACAGGTCCGGAAACGGCCAGCAGCGGCGCGGGCGCCTCCTATCATGGACCGCATGCTGCCGCACCTGGATGACGATGCCGCCTACCTCGCCCTGCAGGCGCGGGATGCCCGATTCGATGGCCGCTTCTTCGTGGGCGTGACCTCGACCGGCGTGTATTGCCGGCCCATCTGCCGGGTGCGCACACCGCGGCGCGAGAACTGCCGCTTCTTCATGAACGCCGTGCTGGCCGAGGCGGCGCATTTCCGCCCCTGCCTGAAATGCCGGCCGGAGATTGCCCCGGGGCTGTCGGCCATGGACGCCGCCAACGCCCTGGCCGGCGTGGCAGCCCAGGCCATCCAGCAGGCGGTGCATGCCGGCCAGGCGCCCGACCTGGCCGCGCTGGCCGGGCGGCTGGGCGTGACCGACCGGCACCTGCGCCGCATCTTCCGCGAGCGCCACGGCGTGGCCCCGCGCGACTATCTGGCCACCCAGCGCCTGCTGCTGGCCAAGCAGTTGCTCACCGACACCGACCAGCCCATCGCCCAGGTGGCCCTGGCCAGCGGCTATGACAGCCTGCGGCGCTTCAACGCCGCCTTCGCCGAGCACTACCGCCTGACGCCCAGCCAGGTGCGCGCCTCGCGGCTGCGTGCGGCGCGCCCCGGTCAGGCCGCAGCGCCCGGCACCGAACACTGCCTGCGCCTGGCCTGGCGCCCACCCTACGACCTCGACCAGTTGCTGGGCTTCTTCGCCCGCCGTGCCCTGGACGGCGTGGAGGTGGTGGACGGCCTGACCCTGCGCCGCACCCTGAACTGGCCGGCTCCTCCATCCCGCAGCGGGGGCGCTACGGGCGGGACCAGCGCGGCCGCCGACGCTGGTGGAGACGCCCCGGCCTGGCTCAGCGGCTGGGTGAGTGCCCGCTTCGTGCCCGAACGCTGCGAAGTCCATCTGCAGGCGGCCCCCAGCCTCGCGCCGGTGCTGCCCGCCCTGGTGCCCGCGGTGCGGCAGTGGCTGGACCTGGACGCCGACCCGGCCCGCATCGACCCGGTGCTGGCCGACCTGGCCCGGCCGGAAAGTGGTCCTGCCACCGAGGTGGGCAATGGCGCGGCCATGATCGGCGTGGGCACCCGCCTGCCCGGCGCGCTGGACAGCTTCGAGCTGGCGGTGCGGGTCATCCTGGGCCAGCAGGTCAGCGTGAAGGCGGCACGCACCCTGGTCGGCCGCCTGGTGGACCTGCTCGGCACGCCGCTGGCGACGCCGTTTGCCGATCTGCACACCCTCTTTCCGCGCGCCGACCAGCTGGCGGGCGCCGACCCCGAGGTGCTGGGCAAGCTGGGCATCGTGCGCCAGCGGGTGCGCGCCCTGCAGGCCCTGGCGGCTGCCGTGGCCAGCGGCCGCCTGCGCCTGCAGCCCGGCCAGCCGCTGGAGGCGACGCTGGCCGATCTGCAGGCCCTGCCCGGCATCGGCCCGTGGACGGCCCAGCTCATCGCCCTGCGCGCCCTGGCCTGGCCAGACGCCTGGCCGGCCAGCGACATCGGCCTGCTCAATGCCCTGGGCACGCGGGACGTGGCGGCAGCGGAACGCCAGGCCGAGCGCTGGCGCCCCTGGCGCTCCTACGCCGTCATGCGGCTGTGGCAGCAGCTTGAAGTGACCCAGCAGGCCGGTGCCGCTGCCACGCCCGCCCCGGCCATCGCCTGCCTGAACTGAATGAAGGGCGGTATGACCCCGCGCCTTTCCGCGCCTTTCCTCGCCATTGCGCGTCAGCCCCGAGACACCCCCTGCGGCCCGGCCCAGGCTTCAATGCCGGGCCCGGTCCGCCGCCATCCCGCGAGCCCATCATGCTGAACACCCTTGCCACTGATTGCGACGCCCAGACCACCGTGGCCAGCCCGCTGGGCCCCATCCTGCTGGTGGCAACGCCGCGTGGGCTGGCCGGCCTGTGGTTCGAGGGCCAGAAATACCACCCCGGCGCGCTGGACCCGCCGGAGCGGCCCGCCCACCCCGCCCTGCAGGCCGGCACACGCTGGCTGGCCAACTATTTCAAGGCGGGTGACGATGGCACCCGCCCGGCGCTCGACCTGGGCGGCACGCCCTTCCAGCGCCTGGTCTGGACCGGCCTGCTGGACATCCGCGCGGGTCAGACGGCCACCTACGGCGGACTGGCTGCGCGCATCGGCCGGGCGGCGGCCGTGCGGGCCGTGGCCGCGGCGGTCGGGCGCAACCCGGTGTCGCTCATCGTGCCCTGCCACCGCATCATCGGCCAGGACGGCTCGCTGACCGGCTATGCCGGCGGCCTCGAACGCAAGGCCGCCCTGCTGGCGCTGGAGGCGCAGGCCGCGTCCAGCACTTACACCTTGACCGCACAGGCCTGCCCGGCATGAATTCGACCTCCGCCAGCCCCGCCCGGGACGCCCTCGAACTGGCCACGCTGGCCGCCATATGGGGCGCGTCCTTCCTCTTCATGCGCATGGGGGCGGTCGAGTTCGGCGCCCAGGCCCTGGCCTTTCTGCGCGTGGCCGGGGCGAGCCTGCTGCTGCTGCCCCTGCTGCTCTGGCGCGGCGAGGCCCGCGCCCTGCTGCAATATCGCTGGCGCATCGGCCTGGTGGGCCTGACCAACTCCGCCCTCCCCTTCATCTGCTTCGCCTTTGCCGCCCAGTCCCTGGGGGCTGGCCTGTCCGCCATCTTCAATGCCACGACTCCACTCTGGGGCGCGGTGATCGGCGTCTTGTGGCTGGGCGACCGGCTGGAGCGCAGCCGCTGGCTGGGTCTGGCGGTGGGATTTGCCGGCGTGTTGTGGCTGGCCTGGGACCATGCCCACCTGGGCAGCCGGCTTGGCCACCTGTTCGGTCCTGCGGACGTGGTCGCCGGGGTTCACCCGGAACCGGCCTGGGCCATGCTGGCGCCCATCCTGGCCTGCCTGGCGGCCGCGGTGATGTACGGCTTCTCGGGCAACTTCACCAAGCGCCATCTCCAGGGCATCCCACCCATGGCGCTGGCCTGCGGCAGCCAGTTGGGCTCTGCCCTGGTGCTGGCCATTCCGGCCGGCCTGGCCTGGCCCGCCCAGTCACCCGGCCCCGTGCCCTGGTGGGCGGCAGGCGCCCTCGCCC
>JBJOKP010000497.1:0-3159 GCA_046046045.1 Pseudomonadota bacterium
GGGCCTGCATGGCCAGCGGCATGTCGCCGATCTCGTCGAGCAGCAGGGTGCCGCCCTGGGCCTCGCGCACCCGCCCGGGCGCGCCCTCGCGGCGTGCGCCGGTGAAGGCGCCGGGCTGGTAGCCGAACAGCTCTGCCTCGATCAGCGTGTCGGGCAGCGCGGCGCAGTTGACCGCGACGAAGGGCCCGGCGCGGCGCGGGCCGCAGGCGTGCAGGGCACGCGCGAACACTTCCTTGCCCACGCCGGACTCGCCGTGGATGAGCAGCGCGATGGGCTTGTCCACCACCCGGCGCGCACGCGCGATGGCGGCGCGCAGCGTGGCGTCGCCGCTGTCGAGCGCGTCCAGCGCGTCGACGGGGGCGGCAGGGGCTGCGGTGGCGGTGGCGCCTGAGGTGGCCTCGTCGGGCGGCCGGCCCCAGGCCCGGGCGGGCTGCGCGGCGTGGACGGCGGCGTGGACGGCGGCGTGGACGGCAGTGTGATGTCCCGGTTCACGGCCGTGCTCGCGGTCGGTGCGCGTGGCCAACGGCACGGTGCTGGCGGCCAGGCTGGTGCCGCGGCGCGCCGCCTCCACCCGCACCCACCAGCGCTGGCCGTCGGGGCGCTGCAGGGCGCGCGGCACCGGGCTGGTGGCCCACAGCTGCAGCGTGGCCATGTCCAGGCCCGGCAGTTCGGACAGGCCGGCGCGGCCGATGGCTTCGCGCTGCAGGCCCAGCAGCGCCAGGGCGTTGGTGTTGGCGCCGATCAGCGTGCCGTCCTCGCCCAGGGCGAGCAGGCTTTCGGTCAGGGTGCCCAGGCCTTCGGTCTGGGTGTGCAGGCGCAGGCGCAGGCCGGCGGCGTGCCAGGTGTCGAACAGGCGGTGCTCCACCATGCACGCCGCAGCGCAGGCCAGGCCCAGGGTGTGGCCCAGGGTGCCGGGGTGGTAGGCGCGCTGGTCGCCGGTGATGTCGATCGCGCCCAGCAGCCGCCCGGCCGGGTCGACGATGGGCGCGGCGCTGCAGGTCAGGAAGGCGTTGCGCGTCAGGTAGTGCTCGCCGCCGTGGATCACCACCGGCGCGGCATCCGCCAGCGCCGTGCCGATGGCGTTGGTGCCGCGCACCGCCTCGCTCCACTGCGCGCCGGGGCGCAGGGCGACGCGGTGGGCGCGGTCGGCGAAACGGTCGTCGCCGAGCACCTGCAGCACCATGCCCTGGGCGTCGGCCAGCAGGATGAGGCTGTCGGTGGCGCGCACATGCGGCAGCAGGTAGTCCATCACCGGGCGGGCATGCGAGATCAGCTCGTACTGGCGCTCCATGGCGCGTGCGAGCTGGGCGGCCGAGGCATGCGGCGTGCCCTGGCTGCGCCCGTGCATGGGCAGGCCGGCCTCGGCGCTGCGCTGCCAGCTGCGCGCCAGCGCCGGGCCGAGCAGTTCGGCAGGGACTTCGCCGTCCTCGGCCAGGCAGCGGCGGGCCTCGCGCAGGCGGGCAGCAGGCAGGTGCGGATGACGGGGCGTGAGCAGGTTCATGGCGTTCATGGCGGCGATGACGACGGCGATGGGCAAGGCGCGGGGCAGCGGCCAGGCCGCGCCCGTGTTCCACGCTGGCACTTATGCAAGGCCGTTCCAAGGGGTGAACCCAGGGCCGGCAACACTGCACACCGTTGCGTGTGACCGGCCTGTGCAGCAACGGAGCAGCACAGCGGCTGAACAGGCCGGTTGAACAGTGCAGCGCAGGTTCCGGGCCAGGTTTGCCGCGAAACAGCCTGGTTTCGTGCCGGAAACGGCGCTGCACCGGCCTGGCATGTGCGGTGCACAGGGCAGCCGGCGCGGCCAGCGGACTGAACAGGTCCGACCCGCTGCCCAGCCAAGCTTTCCCGCACCCCTCACACGTCACTGGAGACCCGCATGACCGTCTACGCAGCCCCCGGCACCCCCGGCGCCAAGATCGCCTACAAGACCCGCTACGACAACTTCATCGGCGGCCGCTACACGGCACCGGTGGAAGGCCGCTACTTCGACGTGGTCACGCCGATCTCCGGCAAGGCCTACACCCAGGCGGCACGCTCCAGCGCGGCCGACGTCGAACTGGCGCTGGACGCCGCCCACGCCGCCGCCGACGCCTGGGGCAAGACCTCGGTGACCACGCGCTCCAACATCCTGCTCAAGATCGCCGACCGCCTGGAGCAGAACCTGGAGCTGCTGGCCTACGCCGAGACCGTGGACAACGGCAAGCCCATCCGCGAGACCCTGAACGCCGACATCCCCCTGGCGGTGGACCACTTCCGCTACTTCGCCGGCTGCCTGCGCGGCCAGGAAGGCGCGTTGTCCGAGGTCGACGGCGACACCGTGGCCTACCACTACCACGAGCCGCTGGGCGTGGTCGGCCAGATCATTCCCTGGAACTTCCCCATCCTGATGGCGGCCTGGAAGCTGGCCCCGGCTCTGGGCGCCGGCAACTGCGTGGTGCTCAAACCGGCCGAGTCGACCCCCATCAGCATCCTGGTGCTGGCCGAGCTGATCGCCGACCTGCTGCCCCCGGGCGTGCTCAACATCGTCAACGGCTACGGCCGTGAAGCCGGCATGCCGCTGGCCACGAGCAAGCGCATCGCCAAGATCGCCTTCACCGGCAGCACCGCCACCGGCAAGGTGATCGCCCAGGCCGCCGCCAGCAACCTCATCCCGGCCACGCTGGAGCTGGGCGGCAAGTCGCCCAACATCTTCTTCGCCGACGTGATGGACAAGGATGACAGCTTCCTGGACAAGGCCATCGAGGGCCTGGTGCTGTTCGCCTTCAACCAGGGCGAGGTCTGCACCTGCCCGAGCCGCGCCGTCATCCAGGAATCGATCTACGACAGGTTCATGGAACGTGTGCTGCCGCGCGTGGCCGCCATCAAGCAGGGCAACCCGCTGGACACCGACACCATGATCGGCGCCCAGGCCTCGCAGATGCAGATCGACAAGATCGGCAACTACCTCGAACTGGGCAAGCAGGAAGGCGCCCAGCTGCTGATCGGCGGCGACATCGCCCGCCTGGGCGGCGACCTGGCCGGCGGCTACTACGTGCAGCCCACCCTCTTCAAGGGCCACAACAAGATGCGCATCTTCCAGGAGGAGATCTTCGGCCCGGTGCTGGCCGTGACCACCTTCAAGGACGAGGCCGACGCCCTGGCCATCGCCAACGACAC
>JBJOKP010000498.1:0-3159 GCA_046046045.1 Pseudomonadota bacterium
CCATGTGGACGACCTCGGCTTCGGCCTGCTGCTGAAGAAGTACGTTGCTGATGTCAGCCAGGCCACGCCCGAGATGGTGGAGAAAGCGGTGAACGACACCGTGCCGCGCGTCACGCCCATGTACTGGAGCTTCCGTGCCATGGTGGGTCTGGGATTTGCCATGCTGGCCCTCTTCGGCCTGGCCTTCTGGAGCACGCTGAAGATGCAGTGCGGCGCACGGCCCTGGTTGCTGAAGTGGGCGCTGTGGATGCTGCCCGCGCCCTGGATCGCCTGCGAGCTCGGCTGGTTCGTCGCCGAATACGGCCGCCAGCCCTGGACCATCTACGGCGTGCTGCCCACCCACCTGAGCGTCTCGACCCTCAGCGTGCAGAGCCTCTACGGCTCGCTGGCCGGCTTCGTGGGCTTCTACACCGTGCTGCTGGTGGTGGAGATGTTCCTGATGATCAAGTTCGCCCGCATGGGCCCGGGCAGCCTGGGCACCGGCCGCTACGCCAACGAGGCCGCCCACCACGGTGATCACGGCACCCCCGCCACCGCTCACGCCTGATACCCCGGAGCCGAACATCATGCTGGCCTTCTTCGACTATCCGACCCTGAAGCTGATCTGGTGGGCCCTGGTGGGCGTGCTGCTCATCGGCTTCGCCATCATGGACGGGCATGACATGGGCGTGGGCACGCTGCTGCCCTTCGTCGGCCGCGGCGACGAGGAGCGCCGCGTCGTCATCAACACCGTGGGGCCGCACTGGGACGGCAACCAGGTCTGGTTCATCACCGGCGGCGGTGCCATCTTCGCGGCCTGGCCCCTGGTCTATGCCACCGCCTTCAGCGGCTTCTACTGGGCCATGCTGGCGGTGCTGTGGGCGCTGTTCTTCCGCCCGGTGGGCTTCGACTACCGCAGCAAGATCCACGATGCGCTCTGGCGCAGCTTCTGGGACTGGGGCCTCTTCATCGGCGGGGCCGTGCCGCCGCTGATCTTCGGCGTGGCCTTCGGCAACCTCTTCCAGGGCGTGCCCTTCCACTTCGACGACCTGCTGGTGTCCACCTACACCGGCAGCTTCTGGGCCCTGCTCAACCCCTTCGCCCTGCTGGTCGGCGCAGTGTCCAGCGCCATGATCACGATGCACGGTGGCGTCTACCTGGCCCACCGCACCGAGGGCGCGGTGCAGTCCCGCGCCGTGCGCGCGGCCATCGGCGCGGCGCTGGTGATGGTGCTGGCCTTCGTGGCGGCCGGCCTGTGGCTCAGGAGCGGCGCCATCGAGGGGTATGCCATCAGCTCGGCGGTGGATCCCGCGGCCCTGCCCGACCCGCTGGCCAAGACGGTGGTGCGCAGCGCCGATGCCTGGTGGCACAACTACCAGGTCCAGCCCCTGCTGTGGATCCTGCCGGCGCTGGCCGTGGCCGGCGCCCTGGCGGCGGCGGCGCTGGCGGCGGCACGTTTCACCCTGAGCGCCTTCGTGGCCTCGTCGTTGTCCATGGCCGGGGTCATCCTCACCGCCGGGGCCTCGCTCTTCCCCTTCATCATGCCGTCGTCCAGCCACCCGGCCTCGAGCCTCACGGTGTGGGACAGCGTCTCCAGCCGCCTCACCCTGGGCCTGATGCTGGGGGCCACGTTCATCTTGATGCCGCTCATCATCTTCTACACCGGCTGGGCCTACCGCGTGATGCGTGGCAAGGTGACCGTGGCCCACATCCGGGCCAACGCCCACTCGGCCTACTGACACGGCCATCGACAAGGATTGATCATGTGGTACTTCGCCTGGGTGCTGGGGGTAGGCTTTGCCGTCCTGCTGGCCGTGCTGAACGCGATGTGGGGTGAAAACGAGGCAGGCCGCGCCGCGGCTGGCGAGGACAGGACGTGACACCTGACGCTGCCGCCTCCGCGACCGACGGCCAGCCCGGTGCCATGCACCTGCCCAGCCTGGCCGTGGGCCTGGTCATCATGCTGGGCGGCACGGCCTGGCCCTGGCTGATGGCGCGATCCGGCGGACAGGCTGACCACGGTCTGGCCCTGCTGCTGTTCTGGGCCATGAGCGCCGGCTTTGTGCGCGGCGTCGGCTTCGTGCCGCAGCGGCGGGTCTGGCGCTGGCTCTTCTCCGGCTGGGCCTGTGCCTTGGCGCTGGCGGCCGCCGGCCTGCTGCGACTGGGGCTGCCGCTGGCAAGATGAGCGTTTCGCTCCCAGCCTGCCAGCCGCCATGCAGACCCTGCAACTCGGACCCCTCGCCCTGCCCATCTCGCCCCTCTTTCTGGCCCTGGCCGTGATGCTGGCCAGCTGGGTGGCCGACCGGCTGCTCCCTGTCGCGGTCCCCGCGGGTCTGGATGCCCCCCGTCCGGCCCGCCCCGGCGACCTCATCCTCCAGGCCACGCTGCTGGGCCTGGTGGCTGCCCGCCTGGCCCACCTGGCCCTGCATCACCAGGCCTATCTGGCCGATCCCTCCTGGGCCATCGTCGACGTGCGCGATGGCGGCTGGCTGGCCAGCGCAGGCTTTGCGGTCGGCCTGGCCTGGCTGGCCTGGCGCGGCTGGCGCCGCCCGGCCTGGTGGCGTGCCCTGGCCCTGGCCACCCTGGCCGGCCTGGCGCTCTGGACCTTCGGCCGTGTGCTGGCCCTGCCGCCGCAGGGTGAGGCGCGCGAACTGCCGACGCTCGCCGTGCAGCCGCTGGACGGTGGAGCGCCCGTCGACCTGCGCAGCCTGGCCCAGGGCCGCCCGCTGGTGCTCAACCTCTGGGCCACCTGGTGCCCGCCCTGCCGGCGCGAAATGCCGGTGCTGGCACGCGCCCAGCAGGATCATCCCGGCGTGAGCTTCGTCTTCGCCGACCAGGGCGAGACGGCGCCGGCCGTGCAGGCCTACCTGACCGAGCAGGACCTGGCCCTGCGCCAGGTGATGCTGGACCCGGCCTCGCGCCTGGGCGGGCTGGTCGGCTCCTCCGGCCTGCCCACCACCGTGGTCTATGACGCCCAGGGCCGCGAGGTCGACCGCCACCTGGGCGCCCTCAATGCCGCGGCCTTGGCGGTGATGCTGGAGCGGGCCACGCAGGCGTCGCCGCGCTGAACCCTTGAGGGATGCATATACGCCCATAGGTATGTAGCATCTCCAACCGATAGCCCCGGAGCCTGCTGCCATGACGACCCCTCCCCGCCCGGCCACCACGGTCTGCCCGCAC
>JBJOKP010000499.1:0-3157 GCA_046046045.1 Pseudomonadota bacterium
ATCGAGCGCGCCCAGACCATGAAGGCCTTCGGCGCCGAGCTCATCCTCACGCCCAAGGCCGGCGGCATGGAATACGCCCGCGACCTGGCCGAGCAGATGCAGCGCGAGGGCAAGGGCCGGGTGCTGGACCAGTTCGCCAACGCCGACAACCCGCGGGTGCATTACGAGACCACCGGGCCGGAGATCTGGGACGACACCGGCGGCCGCGTGACACATTTCGTCAGCGCCATGGGCACCACCGGCACCATCACCGGGGTGAGCCGCTACCTGAAGGAACGCAACCCGGGCGTGCAGATCATCGGCGCCCAGCCCTCGGACGGCTCGCGCATCCCCGGCATCCGCAAGTGGCCGCAGGAATACCTGCCCAAGATCTACGAGCCCAGCGGCGTGGACCGGCTGGTCTATGTGCAGCAGGGCGACGCCGAGGAGATGGCCCGCCGCCTGGCGCGCGAGGAAGGCCTGTTCGGCGGCATCTCGGCCGCCGGCGCGGCCTGGGTGGCGCTGCAGATCGCGCAGGAAGTGCGCGACGCCACCATCGTCTTCATCGTCTGCGACCGCGGCGACCGCTACCTCTCGACCGGCGTGTTCCCGGCCTGAGGAGACAGGGCAGGCCCCGGTGAGCCGGCGCCTGTGCCCGCGGTCCGCGCTTCCTCAGCGCCCGCCGCCCAGCTGCTGCCAGAGGAAGCTGAATTCCAGTGCCTGCAGATGGGCGCGCTGGCGGTTGTCGGCCGCGCCGCCGTGGCCGCCCTCGATGTTTTCGTAGTACTGCACCGGCTGGCCCAGCTCGCGCAGGCGGGCCACCATCTTGCGCGCATGGCCGGGGTGGACCCGGTCGTCGCGGGTGGAGGTGGTGAAGAGGGCGGGCGGGTAGCTCGTGCCGGGCTTGAGCTTCTGGTAGGGGCTCCAGGTGGAGATCCAGGCCCAGTCCTCGGCGCGGTCGGGGTCCCCGTATTCGGCCATCCAGGAGGCGCCGGCCAGCAGGCGGTGGTAGCGCCGCATGTCCAGCAGCGGCACCTGGCAGACCATGGCGCCAAAGAGTTCGGGCCGCTGGGTGTAGACCGCGCCCACCAGCAGGCCGCCATTGCTGCCGCCCATGATGCCCAGCTGCTGGCGGGTGGTCAGGCCGCGGCGCTGCAGGTCCTCGGCCACGGCGATGAAGTCGTCGTAGCTGCGCTGCTTGTTCGCCTTGATGGCGGCCTGGTGCCAGTCCGGCCCGAACTCGCCGCCGCCGCGGATATTGGCCACCACCAGCTGGCCACCCGCCTCGTACCAGGCCTGGCCCCAGGTGGCCGAATACCAGGGCTGGAGCGAGATCTCGAAGCCGCCGTAGCCGTAGAGCAGCGTGGGCCGGGCAGTATGTGAGGCAGTTGCGCCCGCCGCGGCCTTGGGCTGGACGATGAAATAGGGCACGGCCGTGCCGTCTGCGCTGCGGGCCAGGTGCTGCTGCACCTGCAGCCGGCTGGCGTCGAACTGGGCCGGGCGCTGCTTGAGCACCTCGGGCCGGGCGCCGCGCTGGCGCAGGTCCACCCGCAGCAGGCTGTCGGGGGTGAGGAAGTCGACGTAGTTGACGAGCAGGGATTCGGCCAGCGGGTCGTCGGCCGGCGCCCAGTCGTCGTCCAGGCTGGCGACCGAGAGGGTGCCGGGGCCGGGCAGCTCCAGCCGCTCGGCGATCCAGCGGCCGCTGCGGCCCGGCGTGGCTGAACCATCAACGGCCTGCCAGCGCCGGGTCTCGACCCGGGCCGCCACGTTGTCCAGCAGCACCAGCACCAGATGGCCCTGGGTCCAGTCGACCTGGTCCAGCGCCACCGTGGGGCTGGGCGTGAAGACCGCCTGCCAGGCCGGCTTGCCGGCCAGATAGTCGGCCGCCGGGCTGAGCAGCAGGCTGCCCGCCGGGTGGGCCTGGCCATCGGGCGTGGTCCAGGCGCTGCGCAGGCGCAGGCTGGCCCAGGGGCCGTGCAGGTCGAGCTCGGCATCGTCGGGCTTGGCCAGGGGCTGGAGACGGCCGCTGGCCTCGTCCAGCAGCTGCACCGTCTGGCTGTAGAAATCCAGCGAGCGGCCCAGGGTGACGCGGCGCAGGCCGGGCCGGCGCTCGACTTGGGCCCAGGCGCTCACGTCACCGGGCTCGCCGGCAAAAAGCTGCACGGCCTCGGCCAGCGGCGTGCCACGCCGCCAGCGCTTGACCAGGCGCGGGTAGCCCGACTCGGTCAGGCTGCCGGGGCCGAAATTGGTGCCCACCAGCAGGTGGTCTTCGTCCAGCCAGCTCACGTCGCTCTTGGCCTCGGGCAGGCTGAAGCCGCCAGGCACGAAGGCACGGGCGGCCAGGTCCCATTCACGCACCACCACGGCGTCGGCGCCGCCGCGCGAGAGCTTGAGCAGGCAGCGGTTCCATTGCGGTGCCAGGCAGTGCGCGCCTTTCCAGACCCAGTTCTCGCCCTCGGCGCGGCCCAGGGCGTCGAGGTCCAGCAGCAGCTCCCAGGCCGGCTCGGCGCGGCGGTATTCGGCCAGGGTGGTGCGGCGCCACAGGCCGCGCGGATGGGCCTCGTCCTGCCAGAAGTTGTAGACATGGCCGCCGCGCCGGCTGATGGCGGGGATGCGGTCCTTCGCCTCCAGCGCGGCGCGGATGCGCGGCTCCAGCTGGGCGTAGCGCGAGCCGGGCGCCTGGCGCAGGGCGGCGTCGGATTCGGCATTGCGCGCCTTCACCCAGGTCAGGGCGCGTTCACCCTCCACCTCCTCCAGCCAGAGATAGGGGTCGTCGGGCGTGGCCGCTGCGGCGGTCGCGGCAGGCGTGGACGGCGCGGACGGCGCGGACGGCGCGGACGCGATGGGGGCGGGACGGGTCATGCAGCCTCCGAGCATGAGGGTCAGGGCCAGGACCAGCAGCGGCTGCCAGGGCGACAGACCGCGGCCGACGGGATGACGGTGAGGGCGTGCCATGGCCGCGGCTCAGGCGGGGGTGCCGCTGTCGTTGACGTTGTCGTCGCCGTAGGGGTCGGGAAAGTCCAGGCCGGCCAGCAGCTCGCGCTCGCGCGCCTCCATCACCTCGGCCTCGGCGTCGGTCTCATGGTCGTAGCCCTGGGCGTGCAGGGCGCCGTGCACCAGCAGGTGGGCGTAGTGGGCGGCCAGGGCCTTGCCCTGCTCGGCGGCCTCGGCCTCCACC
>JBJOKP010000500.1:0-3154 GCA_046046045.1 Pseudomonadota bacterium
GCCGTGTCCGGCAGGCCGGCGCCGTGATGGGCGGCATCACCGGGTGAGCCACCAAAGGGCCGGCCGGCATAGGTGCCGGCCTGCAGGTCGCGCTCGATGATGGCGCGCAGGAAGTTGGTGGGCTTGCTGGCGGCCTCGGCCGCAGCGGCGGACGGGGTGGCGGTGGGCGTGGGGGCGGAGGAGGTCATGCGTTTCGGTGCGGTGCCGGTGGGGGCGGGCCGTGGCGGGAGCGGGCCGCCGGCGGTGAACCGGCACGGCTGGGGCCCCCTTGAAGATGGCGACTATGTTATTCGTTGCCCCTTGGGGGCCTGCGGTTCTGGCCGGCCGCCTGTCCACCGTCCCGGCCGCTCACCCGTTCAGCCAGGGTGGTGCCGCCGTGCTGAGGGAAACTTTTCCAGGCCGGCCGGATCGATCCGGCATGGCCTCCACCGCCCCGGCCACAATCGATCGTGCAACCTTGCCCCCCGCCCCGCCCCCGCTCCCCGGAGACCGCTCACCATGGCTGACCTGACCGCCGTTGCCCTCAAGACTTCGCCGCAGGCCGCTGGCACGACGGCCCTGCGCCGTCTGGGCGGGGCCGCCCTGGCCCTGGCCGGTGGGGTGCTGCTCTCGGGCTGCGTGGTGGCGCCACCGCGCTACCCCATGGACGTGCACATGGAGTCCAGCTACCCCACCCGCCGTTATGTGCCCGCGCCGGTGACGGCCCAGGTGCCGGCCATTCTTCCGCCGCTCTACTTCTACCCCGAGAAGGGCCAGTCCGAGGCCCAGCAGGACCGCGACCGCTACGAGTGCTATCGCTGGGCGGTGCGCCAGACCGGCACCGATCCGGGCATGACCCCGGTGATGCGCAGCTCGCCCGAGCCGGTGGCCGGCCCGGTGGAGCGCGACCCGGGGGCGGCCGTTGTGGGGGCGGCCACGGGTGCCATCGTCGGCGGCTCCATCGCCAGCCCGCGCAGCAGCGGCAAGGGCATGGTGCTGGGGGCGCTCTTCGGCGCGGTGCTGGGCGCCTCGATCGAGGAGGCCCGGGCCCAGGACGCCGAACGTGGCCAGGCCGCCCGCCAGCGCGACTGGCAGGCCCGCGAGGATGCCCGCCTGCAGCCGGTGGAAGGCTTCCGCCGCGCCATGTCGGCCTGCATGGCCGGCCGCAGCTACGCGGTGCGCTGAACCTGCATGAATGATTCCGGAGACTTCACCATCATGACCGCCACCTTTCCCGTCTCCCCCACGTTTCGCACCTCGCCCCGGCGCGCTGCCCAGGTGTTGAGCGCGGCCTGCCTGGCCCTGGGTGCTGGCCTCCTGCTCACGGCCACTGCGCCGGCCTGGGCCGGGGGCGCCGAGATGCGCATGGAAGTGCGCGAGTTCCGCGGTGACCGCCCGCCTGGCGACGGGCGCGGCCGCTGGTTCGACGGTGCGCACGGCCACAACCACTACTACCCCGCGCCGGGCTGGCGCGTTGGCGCCCTGCCCATGCACAGCCGCGTGGTCTTCTACGGCGGGGCCCGCTACAGCTTCTGGGACGGCGTCTGGTACGCCCCCGGGCCGGCCGGCTATGTGGTGGTGCGCCCGCCCTATGGCGTGGTGGTGGCCGACCTGCCCGCCTTTGCCACCGTGGTGGCCATAGGCGGGGTGAGCTACTGGTATCTCAACGGCATCTACTACCGCCAGCTACGCGACAGCAGCGGCTACGAGGTGGTGTCCGCCCCGGTGGCCGGCAGCCCCGCTGGCAACCCGCTGAACGCCGCGCCGGCGCCGGACAAGCTCTTCGTCTACCCGCGCAACGGCCAGAGCGCCGAGGCCCAGGCCAGCGACGAATACGAATGCCATCGCTGGGCCGTCACCCAGAGCGGCTTTGATCCCACCGCCACCGCCACGGCCAACGGCGGCAGCGACACCAGCAAGCGCAGCGACTACGGCCGTGCCCAGGCCGCCTGCCTGGACGGGCGGGGCTACACGGTCAAGTGAGGGCAGGGCGGTCGCCCGGGGTCACGCTCAGGCGCTGACCCCGGGGCCGAGGGGCCGCGCCGGACGCGGCTACCTCAGCTCAGCTCAACGCCTGCGCCCGCCGCCGCCCAGCAACGAGCCCAGCACGCCGCGGGCGATCTCGCGGCCCACGGCCGAACCTATGCTGCGCACGGCCGACTTGGCCACCATCTGGGCGACGCCGTCATGCCGGCCGCCGCGCGGGCCGGTGCTGCCAAACAGTAGGCTGCCCAGGCCGGCCAGGACCGAGCCTGCGGCACTGCCGCCGCCATCCCCCCCGGCGGCGCCGGAGACGGCATCCGACATGGCGTCGCCCGCGCCGGAGCGCAGGCCGTCGCCCAGGGAACGGCCGCCCTGGCGGGCCACCTCGCCACTTTCCTGGCCCACATTGCCAATGCGGCTGCGCATCTGCTCGGCCCGGGCGCCGGTGGCGCCGGCCCGGCCGCCCAGGGCCTCGTAGGCGGATTCGCGGTCGATGGTCTGGTCGTAGACGCCGGCCACCAGCGAGCCGGCCATCAGCGCCTGGCGCTGGGCCGGGGTGATGGGGCCGATCTGGCTGCCCGGGGGCAGGATGTAGAGGCGCTGGGTGGGGCTGGGCCTGGCCTTGTCGTCCAGCAGGCTGACCAGGGCCTCGCCCACGCCGAGTTCACCGATGGCCGTGGCCAGGTCCAGCCCGGCGTTGGCGCGCATGGTCTCGGCTGCGGCGCGCACGGCCTTCTGGTCGCGCGGGGTGAAGGCGCGCAGGGCGTGCTGCACCCGGTTGCCGAGCTGGGCCAGCACGCTGTCGGGGATGTCCAGCGGGTTCTGGGTGACGAAGAAGACGCCCACGCCCTTGGAGCGCACCAGGCGCACCACCAGCTCGATGCGCTCGAGCAGGGCGGCCGGCGCGTCCTTGAAGAGCAGGTGGGCCTCGTCGAAGAAGAACACCAGCTTGGGCTTGTCCAGGTCGCCCACCTCGGGCAGGGCCTCGAACAGCTCGCTGAGCATCCACAGCAGGAAGGTGGCGTAGAGGCGCGGCGCGGCCAGCAGCTTCTCGGCCGCCAGGATGTTGACGACGCCCTGGCCGTCGACGGTCTGCATGAAGTCGGCGATGTCCAGCATGGGCTCGCCGAAGAAGCGGTCGCCGCCCTGCTGCTCGATCTGCAGCAGGCCGCGCTGGATGGCGCCCACGCTG
>JBJOKP010000501.1:0-3146 GCA_046046045.1 Pseudomonadota bacterium
CAACGTGCCGGTGCCGGCCTACACGCGCGGCATGGCCATCCGCGAGCTGATCGACGTGAACTGGCTGCCGCGGCTGGAGGAATTCAAGCCCGAGATGATCTTCATCTCCGCCGGCTTCGACGCCCATCGCGAGGACGACCTGGGCCAGCTCGGCCTGGTGGAGGCCGACTACGCCTGGATCACCATGAAGCTGATGGACGTGGCCGAGCGCCACTGCCAGAGGCGCATCGTGAGCTGCCTGGAAGGCGGTTACGCCCTCTCCGCCCTGGCCCGCAGCGTGGCCGCCCATCTGCGGGTGCTGAGCGGGATGGAGTGAGGGCCGGCAGCCCCGGTCAGGGCTGCGCGATCTCCCGGAGCAGGTGGTCCACGCTGAAGCGGACCTCGACCGGATAGAGCGACTTCACCGCCCGGCCGCCCAGCTCGCCTGGGTCGAAGGGCGTGGCGTAGAAGGCCTGGGCGGCGGCACGTTCCAGGTCAGGCGGCAGGGGTTCCCCGCGGGCCTGCACCCGTTGCACCTTGCCGGTCTCGTCCACATGCAGCAGCAGCTCGGCGCGGTACTGGCCCAGCGGCGTGGAGGGGGGATAGTCGATGTGGACCTCGCTGCGTGGTCGCGCCGGACGGTCCAGGCGCGAGCGTGGCAGGTAGAGATCGCCGGGGACCCCAGGTCCGGCGGGGACGGCCGTCTCCCGCAGCGCGGCTGCCGGAGACGTTGAGACCAGGTTCTCTGCCGTCTCCCCGATGTGGGTGGGGGGCTGGGGCTGCACGGCAGCTTCGGGCGCTTGCGGCGCTGAGCCCAGGCCGGGCCGGCCCGCCTCCGCCGGGCGCGGTGCGATGGACCTGATGGCGACCCAGCGGCCTGATTCCCCGCCTGCCCGTCGCACATCACCGTGGTCGGCCCGGATGGTCTGCCAGACTAGGCCGTGGATCAGTGCGGCGCCGGCCAGGCTCGCCAGCAGGAGCCTGGGGTGCCGCTGGGCCGCGGCAGCGCTGGGGAGCCACCCGGCCATGGCTTCAATCGGACAGTTCGCGCCAGGAGGTGCGGCGCACGCTGGCCGGCGGGTCAGCCACCAGGGGCTGGGTCGGCGGGGGATCGGCGAGCCCTTCCTGGGTGGTGACGAGGCCGCGGGCCCCCGACTTGGTGATCACCCGGCCCAGGCCGACGATGGGCACCTTGTATTGGGTGGCCTGCAGCACGGAGCCGCCCACCAGCTTGAGGTCGTAGATCCACGAGGTGCCGCCAGCGGTGCAGGGATCGCCATCGGGAATGACCGACGCCACCGAGATGATGCCGGGCACCAGGGGCGTGGCGTCCAGGTAGACCCGTTCGCGGGTGGATTGGTCGAGGTCGAAGAACCAGCCGTTCTTCTCGCTCCAGGTGATGTCGGGCGTGCTGGTGAACTTGCGATCGGTGCCCAGCGTGCGCTGGACCAGGTTGGCCGGGGTGCTGCGGAGTTCGCCCAGACCGGTGGTGCGGCGTGCATCCTTGATCACGTAGACCGACTGCATGGTGCTGTCGGGCATGTCCGTCTCGCCCAGGTAGCGACCGGTGCCAAAGGTCACGAGGGGCACTTTCTCGCCCGTGGGCAAGGTCAGCTCGGAAAGCAGCGGGCGGGCCGTGATGGGCTGCGCGCCACCGCTGGGGGTGGTGGCCTGGCCCAGTAGCAGCGCTCCCGCACCGGTGGGTGCGACCACGTCGTCGGAGTCGAAGCGCCAGAGGTTGCCCAGCATGTCGCCGGCATAGAAGAGCTCGGCCGTGTTGTCGGTGTCCTGCGGCACCCAGGCATTGAGTCGGCCAAGGTTGCTCGGCGTCGTGCCATCGCCACTGGTGGTGCTGATCGTCTGCACCACGGCACCCGTGTTGGCATTGAGCTGGATGAGATAGCCCTTGCCGTCACCCGGGCCGGTGTTGTTGTAGCCCGAGGTGATGACCACGGTCCACAGCCCGGCCTTGTTCTTCGTGATCACCGGGTTGCCGTAGGTCAGGCCGAGGTTGGCATTGTCATCGGCGGTGTATTCCCACAGGACATCGGGTGCCAGCGGGTCGGTGATGTCCAGGGCGTAGTAGCCGCGGCCACCGGCGCCCAGGCCGCCCACGAGGATGGTGCGCCACTGTCCGGTGGCGGGGTTGTAGACATCACCGACGTTGGGCGTGGCGTTGACGTAGTAGCGGTGGCTGTTGTCGTAGTCGGAGTCGGCCAGCCGCCACAGGTTGGGGACCACAGGGGTTGGCACGAAGGCCCAGAGCTCCGAGCCCTGAGACCGGGTGCTCCCCGAGCCTGCCGCATCCACCAGGAAGGCGTGCAGCATGCCGTCGTTGGCACCCACGTAGACGACGCGGGCCCGGTTGGCCTTGGCGGCCGCGAACTCGGCATAACCGGCGTCCGCATAGCGGAAGGTGGGCTTGCCCACATAGACCGGAGAGGCGTGGGCGATGTCACCCAGGCGGTTGGTGCGGCTGCGCCAGACCTTGTCGCTGGCCGCGGGGGCGTTGAGCTGCTTGGTGGTATCGCCGCGGATGAAGTCGACCAGGTTGCGCCCGGTGGCATTGGCCAGGCGCGCAGTGCCATTGGTGGTGTCGGCAGAGATGGCGGCACACTGGCTCAGGTTGGGCACGTTGGTGGTGCAGCGGGCGTCGAAGTAGGCCTTCTGCGTCGAGCTCAGGTTGTCGTAGTTGAACGGTTGCTTGCCACTGGCCGTGCGGAAGAAGATGGTGCGGTTGGCCAGAGGCAGGTCGTCGAGTTGCTTCTGCACCTTGAACACCGGGGTGCCGTTGACGGTGTCGGGCTGGATCAGTTCGCCATTGGCATCGAAGGTGAACTTGAAGGCAAACAACTCGCCGTTCCAGGTGGGCGAACTGTTGTAGCGGGACATGAATAGCCAGTCGTCGCTGGCCGAGGGCGTGAGCGTCGAGGAGGCTGCGGCCGAGGCCGTGCCGATGGAGGCCTTCACGTCCGCCAGGGTGGCCGTGATGGCGCTGGACAGCGCGCCAGCGCTGCCCGCCGAGAAATACTGACCCCGGCCGTTGACGGCGGCATGCCAGAGATCATCCACATGGGTGGCGTCGGCATTGCCTCCATTCAGCAGCGAGGGCGTGGGCCAGTCCTTCGTGCCATTGATCAGGGCAGCGTAGTCGCCGGTAGGCGGAT